>JBKDJY010000018.1:0-36596 GCA_046345275.1 Bacteroidota bacterium | reverse complement strand
GATTTTGAGTCCATTTCCTTTTGAAGTTTAGGTAAGATAAGACTTCTAAGCTATGGAATCTATTTTTATGGGGAATCTTTATTTCGTGCTTTTACACTTTATAAGTGATTTATTTCACTCATAATCATGGTTTTATGAAATATTTGAATTATTTTTGGGGAAACTCCAGAAAGTTAATTTATCTTTAATTGGTTCATTTAAAGCAAATAAAGCTTTAAGTTTGTTGAAACAAAAATGAAAATGAAAAATTATTTCTTAAGCCTTATTTTATTTATCACGGGAACTTTATTTGCACAAAATTCTGCTGATAAAAATCATCAAAATGAAAAATACATGCAAGTATCAGGAGTTGTATTAGATGATAGTTTGCAGCCATTGCCATTTGTTTCAATAATGCTAAAAGGCACAAGATCAGGCACAGTGAGTGATTATTATGGTTTTTTTACAATCGTTGCAAAACCGGGAGATGAATTACAATTTTTTTCAATTAATCATAAAAATAAAATCTATAATCTATCGGACACGCTTTCAGGAAGACATTACTCCATTATTCAAATTTTAACAAAGGATACCATTTTGTTACCAAGCGTTGATGTGTTTCCTTGGCCTAGCAAAGAACAATTTAAGCGCGCAATATTAAATTTAGATTTAAGTGATACAGACATTGAGAGGGCGGCAAAAAATATAGATAATGAAGATGTAAGAGCATCTATCAAAGGCGGAACGATGGATGCCGCTTCAAATTATCGTTTTAGAATGCAACAACAATACACCCGCTTATATCAAGCTGGGCAATATCCAAGTGTAAGTTTATTAAATCCTGTAGCTTGGGCTCAATTTATTGATGCCTGGCGGAAAGGAAAATTAAAAATTAAATAGATTTTAATCATAAACAAAAAATATTAAATTTGAATTACACTTTTTAATTAAATCCAATAAATGAAACAATTCATCACTTTTATTTTTATTCTTAATTCTATTATTTGTTTTACTCAAACAAACAATAAACTTGTAAAGTTCTTCAAAAGAAAAACACAAATTGCTCTGGCATCATGGGCAATAAGCAGAAATAACGATGAGCATGCGAGAGCACATTATTTAAAAGCATATAAAGTGGATACCACAAATTATAAATCAAATTTAGGTTTGGGTGTTGTTTTGGCTGAATTTATGGAAAGATATGAAGAAGCTATTCCTTATCTTGAAACAGCTTATCTAAAAAGTCCAAGAAAAGATACGTCGATTGACGTTATTTTTGCGCTCGCAAAAAGCTATCAGCACACTGGTAAATCAGCTGAAGCTTTGGAATTGTATTACAAACTAAATAACTCTTATGCCATAGAAGATGATAATCAATCTTATTTACTTGATATAGCAAAAAGAAAAGAAGATTGTGTCTATGCTCTCAATCATTCGCAAAATGAAAAATCAAATGATTTATATATTATTAATTTAGGCTCAAATGTAAATACAAGTTTTCCTGAATATGTGCCTACAATTACACCAAATAACGAGCTAATTTTTACTTCAAAAAGAAAAAATAAATGGTACGATAGAATTAATAAAATAAATGGAAGATATTTCGAAAGTATGTATTCCACTAAAATAGAAAATGGAAAGCCTCAAAAAACTAACAAATATCATTTTCCTGATTTTGTTTCGAAATTACCAATCAATTTCCGCAATGAGTCCGTAATTTCAATTTCAGGTGATGGAAAAACATTGTTTGTATTTAGAAACACGAAAATTTATGAAATAAATATCGATTCAGTTGCGAAAACTAAACCATCGAGATTATCAAAAAAAATTAATTTTAGCTTCTATCAAAATCATGCTTATTTAACAAAAGACCAAAAAACACTGATATTCACAAGTGATTCTGAAAAAGGGAATGCCAGTTTGGACATTTTTAAATCTGTAAAAAATGAAGATGGGACTTGGGGCAAACCAGAAAGTTTGGGAGAAAATGTGAACACGATTTATGATGAAGATGCCCCTTTTTTATCTGATGATGAACAAACTTTATATTTTGCCTCGAAAGGTCATCCTGGATTTGGAAACTATGATATTTATAAAAGTACTTTGATAGACGGAAAATGGTCGAAGCCTGAAAATTTAGGGGAATCAATAAACTCACCTGGACACGATATTTTTTTAACTCATAATCTTGATGGTAGCGAAGGCTATTTTTCATCATACAGATCTGGAGGATATGGTGATATGGATATTTACAAAATTATTTATTCAAAAGGACTAGAAAAAAAAGAATGTAAAGATTTAAATAATCCTTCATTAAATATCGTTTCTAACATAGTAAACGATACACTGGGCCTAGTAAGTTTTGAAGCAGATTTGCCAAAAAATTTAAATGCTAAATATTTTTCGTGGACAATTAATGATGAAAAACTATTAATAAACGATAAAAAAATTAATCAGAAAATTTTAACTAACGGATTAAAAAACAACATTCAATTAAAAGTCGTTTTTGTTTGCGATACTTGTTTTGAAGCAATTGCTTATTGTAACAATACAGAACTAACGATAGGAAAAAAAGAATTAATTGTAGATACAACTAAGATAATTACAAACACTGATGAAAAAGGACCTTCTTCAGCTATAAATGATAAGCAATCTAACAAAGGATTGAACCCTTATGATAAAAATTTAAATTATAACTATATTTCTGATTCCGTGATAAAAAATAATTTAGGATTTAATATTGCGCCAATTTATTTTAATTTAAACAATGCGGATATTAATAATGAAGCAACTTCAATATTAAAAGAAAACATAAAAACACTTCATGAAAATCCTAAAGTTGCAGTTTTAATTTATGGATTTTCTGATGCCACGGGATCATCAATTCACAATTTAGATTTATCTCAAAAACGTGCCTTACAGGTTAAAAAATATTTAATTAGCAATGGCGTCAACCCAAAACAAATTAAAAAAGCAACTGGAAAAGGCTCACAATTTTTGGTAAACAATTGTTATACCGCCTCTGATTGTGACGAAATTACTCACGGTAAAAATCGTAGAGTTGAATTTATTTTAGTGGAAACTAAAAAATAATGTAGTTATTTTACCCTAATCTTCTTTTAGTATTTTGCACTATTCAAAGAAAATTGTCATGAGTGAATTAATTTATTTTTAGTAAAAACTCTTACTGGATATAAGGCTGCTAAAAACCCCACCAGCATGACGATGCTGAGTATCCAAACAAAATCTTTTATTTCCATTTTAATTGGATAGTAAGGAATAACGTATTGATTATCGAATTTTATAAAATGGAATTGCTGTTGTAAAAAGCAAACAAAAATTCCAATTAAAAGACCACTTATAGCACCAACAGAGGTAATTAAAAAACCTTCTTTCATAAAAATAGATTTTATGAGTTGCTGACTGGCGCCAAAACTATAAAAAGTTTTTATATCAGCTTTCTTTTCTATAATGAGCATGGTTAAAGAGCCAATGATATTAAACGTGGCTATTAATAGTATAAATGACAAGATGATAAAAACCCATAGTTTTTCAATTTCAAGGGTTTTAAAAAGTACATCATTAGCTTGAAATCGATTTTTGACGCTATAATTTTTTCCTAAAAAATTTTGTAATTGTTTTTGCACTTTATTAATGTTTGACTTATCAATGACATTGATTTCAATCAAACTAATTTGATCCTTGCAATCAAATAAAATTTGCGCTGCTTTTAAATCAATTAAAACATATTTATAATCAAAGTCATCATTTAAACTAAATACGCCTGCTGGACTAATATTTACTTTGGTAAATGCGTCTTCAGGATTAATGCCTTCAAATTTACCTCGCTTAGGAGCGAAAATAGATATTGGTGAAATAAAATCATTGACGTTAATACCTAATTTATTTGCGATTCCTTTTCCGAACACACCATAAAATTGATTTTTATATTCAAACCGATAAATGCCTTCTCTCACAACAGTATCAAAGTGTGTTAAACTTTTAAAATGCTCGTCTACACCTTTTACGGTAATGATTGATTGTCGATCATCCAATTTAATCAGTGCATTTTCTACCAATGAAAATGAAATTAAATCGATGTCAGAAATAGATTTGATTTTTTTTACAACTTCGGACTTGTCATTTATATATTTTGAGTTCAATGACGTGATTTTTAAATCAGGTTCAATGGCATTATATAAATTAGAAACCAGTCCCGTTAAACCATTCATGGCAGATAAAACAATTACCAAAGCCGCTGTAGTTAAAGAAATAGCAATAATGCTAATCCAAGAAATAATATTTATGGCATTATTTGATTTTTTGGAAATTAAATATCGCCTCGCTATAAAAAAAGAAAGATTCAAGTTTTGTTAAATTGGCTTATTAAATAAAGCATCTATTTTTTTAGCATAATCGTAAGAATCATCAATAAAAAAAGTAACCTCCGGCACAACTCTTACTTGCTTACCTATCATATTACCAAGTAGTTTACGAATGTATTGTTTTTTTTCATTCACTAAATTAAAAATGATATTCACATCTGTTGTTGTCATGATACTAATATAAATTTTCGCAGAACTCAAATCAGAACTGATACGCACTACTGTAACAGAAATGAAAGCATCGTCAAACAGTGTTTTTGAATTTGCTCTAAATATTTCTGCTAATTCTTTTTGTAATAATTTTGAAACTTTGCTTTGTCTAACACTTTCCATAGCTCAAAAGTAATGATTTTTAGCGACTTAGAATATTGTGTGATGCAGTAATAATTTGTAAATATTTAGCATCGTTTTATTTCATATTTCATTACATTTAGCAATAATTTTATTCTTCTATGACGAAATTTTCATTTTATTTGTTTCTATGTTATTTTTTATTTGTTTCGGCTCAATCTCAAAATAACGCGCCTCCTGGCATTTATTCAAGTGTCAACAAAAAAGCAATTAAATTTTTTGAAGAAAGTAAAAATATGTTTCAAATTCGAAAAGATGTTGAAGCAGAAAAGTTAATCAAAAAAGCAATTGAAGAAGATTCTAAATTTGTTGAAGCTTATTCTGCATATGCTGATTTTTTGATTGGTAAAGGACGGATAGAAGAAGCCATCGTGAATTATGAAAAAGCGATTTCTATTAATCCAAAATTATATATTGATAACAATTTTTATTTAGGAGGTGCTTATTTACATTTGGGAATTTATGACAAAGCCATTCCGGTTTTAGAAATAATTACCAAAACAGAACGAATCAATCCATCTTTAAAAGAACAAGCCAATAAATACCTAAAAAATGCGCAATTTGGCGCTAATGCCATCAAAAATCCTGTCCCTTTCAATCCCATCAATGTTGGCCCTGGAATCAACACAAGTGATTATGAATATTTTCCAGCGTTAACTGCTGATGGAAACACTTTTATATTTACAAGAAATGTGAGAGAAGGTGTTGGATTAGAAGCACCGCTTCAAGAAGATTTTTATGTTAGTAAAAAAGAAAATAATATTTGGCAAACTGCTAGTCCGCTTACATCCGTTAATACAAGAGGAAATGAAGGAGCCCCAACGCTTAGTGCAGATGGGCAATACATGTTCTTTGCTTCGTGTATCGAAGAAAATGGAACATATGGCTCCGCTGAACGAAAAGGCTATGGTAGTTGTGACATTTTTTATTCACAAAAACTCAATGGTAAATGGACAAAAGCACAAAATTTAGGGCCATTAATAAATACAAGAAATTGGGAAACTCAACCAAGCTTTAGTAGTGATGGAAACACTTTATATTTTATTAGAGGACAGGTAACCAGAGAAGGCATTAAGAATCCAGATATCTTTTACTCAACTATTGGCGATGATGGCAGATTTACCGAACCAATTAGATTATCAGATAACATTAATACGCCTGAAGAAGAAGAAAGTGTATTTATCCATCCCGATAATCAAACCATTTATTTTAGTAGTAATGGCCATACAGGTATGGGAGGTATTGATATTTTTATGAGTAAAAGACAAGCAGATGGAAGTTGGGGTAAAGCCATTAATTTAGGTTATCCCATTAATACGTCACATGATGAAAATAGTTTATTGGTAGACGCAAGTGGTAAATTGGCTTATTTCGCAAGTGAACGCGAAGGTGGTTATGGAGGTTTAGATATTTATCAATTTGAACTGCCGCCATCAATAAGGCCTGATATCATAACTTATGCCAAAGGACATACCTTTAATGCAAAAACCAAAGATCCAGTTGACGCGCAATTTGAATTAATAGATTTAGAAACACAAGTTACCGTATCTAAAGCGTATAGCAATAGTTCAGGAGAATTTTTAATCACATTAAATTCAAATCATAATTATTTAGTAAACGTGAGTAAAAATGGATTTTTATTTTATAGTGACAATTTTTCGATGAAAGATAAAATAGCGGACTATAATAATCCTTATCAATTAGAAATCCCTTTACAACCAATTGATACAGGTGTGATTGAATTAAGAAATGTTTTTTTTGACGTGAACAAATCGGATTTAAAACCAAATTCATATGCAGAATTAGATAAAGTTGTAGAATTTTTGAAATCAAACCCAACGCTTAAAATTGAATTTGGAGGACATACAGATAATAGTGGTGATAAATTATTTAATAAAACACTTTCCTCAAATCGGGCAAAAGCGGTTTACGATTATGTTTTAACGAAAGGCGGAAGTGTTTCATCTAATTTATCATACAAAGGATATGGCGATAGTAAGCCAAAAGTGCCTAATGATAATCCTGAAAACAAAGCTAAAAATAGACGAACAGAACTTAAAATTATTTCTAAATAATCTGTATATAAAAATAAACCAAAAAGTCTCATTGCTCTTTTCTAGATGATTATAGGAAAAAATATTAAAAAGAAATATGGTGAATTAGAAGTTCTAAAAGGAGTAGATATAGAAATTAAAACATCTGAAATTATTTCTATTGTTGGGTCCTCTGGTGCTGGAAAAACAACTCTGCTCACTATTTTAGGAACTTTAGATAAACCGTCAAGTGGCGAAATAGAATTTAATGGAATTAATATCACATCGTTATCAGAAAAAAAATTAGCGCAATTCCGAAATTTACACATTGGTTTTGTTTTTCAGTTTCATCACTTATTACCAGAATTCACTGCTATAGAAAATATATGCATTCCAGCATTTATCAATAAAACCTCAAAAAAAGAAGCGGAACATCATGCCTTTGAATTACTTGATTTATTGGGTTTAAAAGACAGAGCAACGCACAAACCTTCTGAATTATCAGGAGGTGAACAACAACGCGTTGCAGTTGCGAGAGCTTTAATAAATAAACCAAAAGTTATTTTTGCCGATGAACCTAGCGGAAATTTAGACAGTGCAAATGCACAAAAATTACATGAGTTATTTTTCACATTGCGTGATGAATTAAAACAAACCATTGTAATTGTTACTCACAATGAATTGTTAGCTAATATGACAGATAAAAAATTGGAAATGAAAGACGGTTTAATTTTAAAATAATCAATCTATAACGTATTCTAAATTTTTTAAAATAGCATACTTCTTGTAAAACTCAAAGCGATATTCAATATGTTAAGTGGTAAAAATTTATCGAAGATTAATAGGCTGATGCTTTTGATAAATTATATTGTCATCATCGGTTTACTCATCTCAACTATTTCTAAATATATTTCACCTGAAAAATTTTGGTTATTAGCTTTTGCTGGATTACTCTTTCCAATCATGATGATTACAAATTTACTTTTTATCGTATATTGGATGACTCAATTTAAATTTCAATTTTTCATTTCTCTTTTTGCAATTTTACTCAGATTCAAAACTTGCCTTAGTTTTTTTCAAATAAACATTAGATCAGAAAAAATTGAAAAAACAGATACTAAAATAATGAGTTACAATAGCATGTTATTTGATTTATATAATTGGAGTAAAAACACACAAAGCAGAAACATTATCTTAAAAAGTATCGCCGAAGAAGCTCCAGACATACTCTGTTTGCAAGAGTTTTATACCTCAGAGCAAAAAAATGATTTCAATAATATTGATACTGTTTCCAACTTATTACAAGCAAAAAATAATCATGTTGCTTACACAACAACGCTCAGGGGTAATGATCACTGGGGAATTGCGACATTTACAAAATATAAAATTATTAATAAAGGTAAAATAGAATTTAATACCCGTTCAAATAATATATGTATCTATAGCGATTTGCTTATAAAGAATGATACTGTTCGTGTTTACAATATGCATTTGCAATCCATTAGTTTTAGTAAATCAAATTATAAATTTATTGATGCTGTAAATAATGATGCTACCGATGTAGAAAATGAAGTTGAAGAAAGTAAAAGTATATTGAGAAGAATTAAAAGAGCCTTTGTAAAAAGAGCCGTTCAAGCGGACACCATTGCTAAACACATAGCCAATTGTAAGTATAAAATTATAGTATGTGGTGATTTTAATGATACACCTGCTTCTTATGTTTACCGAACAATACGTGGCGAATTAAAAGATGCTTTTATTGAATCAGGTTCTGGCTTTGAACAAACTTACGCAGGTAAATTTCCTAGATTCAGAATAGATTACATTCTTCATAGCAAAGAAATGATTAGTAAAAACTACCATCAACTTTCACAAACAATTACAGACCATTATCCAATCGTGAGTTATGTTTCATTTTAATATTTAAAATTTTTTTAAAACAAAAAAAGATTACCTTTACCCGCGGTTTATAAAAACTGCTATGCCAATCAATTCTTCACCAAACACTAAATATATCTTTGTTACAGGAGGGGTAACCTCTTCTTTAGGGAAAGGAATAATTGCGGCCTCTTTGGCAAAATTACTGCAAGCTAGAGGATTTTCTGTCACAATTCAAAAATTAGATCCTTACATCAATATCGATCCAGGAACTTTAAACCCCTATGAACATGGTGAATGCTACGTTACAGAAGATGGAGCTGAAACCGACTTAGATTTAGGGCATTACGAACGTTTTTTAAATGTATCTACTTCTCAAGCCAACAATGTTACCACTGGTCGTATTTATCAATCAGTGATTGAAAAAGAACGTAAAGGCGAATATTTGGGTAAAACAGTACAAGTTATTCCTCACATCACAGATGAAATTAAAAACAGAATTAAAATTCTAGGTAAAACGGGGCAATTTCAATTTGTCATTACTGAAATAGGTGGCACTGTTGGCGATATCGAATCGCTCCCTTACATTGAAGCTGTGCGTCAATTAAAATGGGAACTAGGTGAAGATTGCACAGTTATTCATTTAACTTTATTACCTTATTTAGCTACATCAGGGGAATTAAAAACCAAGCCAACTCAGCATTCTGTAAAATTATTACTAGAATATGGCGTTCAACCAGACATTTTAGTTTGCCGTTCAGAACACGAAATTAGTCCAGATGTTCGTCGAAAAATTGCCCTCTTTTGTAATGTGTCACCTGATGCGGTTATTGAAGCTTTAGATGCTTCAACGATTTATGAAGTACCATTATTAATGGAAAAAGAAAAGCTAGACGAAATAGTTTTAAAAAAATTGAATGTTACAACCATTAGCGAAGTAAAACTTGATAAGTGGAAAAATTTCTTGAATAAATTTCATAATCCAACCAAAGAAGTAACCATTGGGTTAATTGGAAAATATGTGGAATTAAAAGAATCTTATAAATCTATCGCGGAAGCATTCATTCATGCAGGTTCTGTAAATGACTGCAAAGTAAAAGTTGAATGGATACATAGTGATGAGTTAACAATAGAAAATATTAATAAAAAATTCAAAAATCTAAAGGGCATTTTGGTCGCTCCAGGGTTCGGAAATAGAGGTATTGAAGGAAAAATAATGGCTATAAAATATGCCAGAGAGAAAAAAATTCCATTTTTAGGAATATGTTTAGGGATGCAATGTGCAGTGATTGAATTTGCAAGAAATGTTCTAGGCTTAAAAGATGCTCATAGCAGAGAAATGAATCCAGCCACAAGTGCTCCAGTCATTGATTTATTAGAGGCTCAAAAAAACATTTCGCACATGGGTGGCACCATGCGTTTAGGTTCCTACCCATGTAGGCTCTTAGAAAACTCTTTAGCTCACCGAATTTACGGCCAAATAGATATTAATGAACGTCATCGTCATCGTTACGAATTTAATAATGATTATGAAAAATCCTTTAAAGACGCTGGAATGCTATTATCTGGCTTAAATCCTGACGCAGATTTAGTGGAAATTATTGAAATACCAACCCATCCCTTTTTTATTGGTGTACAGTTCCACCCCGAATATAAAAGCACTGTAGAGAATCCTCATCCTTTATTTGTAAATTTCGTAAAAGCCAGTTTAGGTTAAATTTTAAAAACTTAAATTATTCATTATATTCGCTATATAAATATTTTTAAAAATGAAAATTTTAGTTACTGGCGGTGCAGGAAATGTTGGTGGAGCATTGGTTGAAAAATTAATCACTGATGATAAAAACTTTGTAGTTATTGTAGATGACTTATCTACTGGTTTTTTATCCAAATTGCCATCACGAAATTATTCAAATTGGAAATTTATAAAAGCTGATGTAAACAATTATCGAGAAATTTTTTCCATCATGCTTGCTCATAGTTTTGATTACGTGTTTCACTTTGCAGCGGTGGTAGGTGTTATCAGAACGCAAGAACATCCTATTGGTGTTTTAGATGATATTTCAGGCATTAAACATATATTAAGTTTAGCAAAAAATTCTTCTGTAAAACATGTTTATTTCTCTTCTTCTTCAGAGGTTTATGGTGAGCCCGTTGAACTCCCTCAACACGAATACAGAACTCCTTTAAACTCTCGCATACCTTATGCAGTCGTTAAAAATGTTGGAGAATGTTTTTTTAGAAGTTATCATCAAGAATACGCTCTTCCCTACACTATTTTCAGATTTTTCAACACCTACGGCCCAAACCAAAGCACTGATTTTGTTGTTTCAAAATTTATCGAACAAGCATTAAAAAATAAAGATATTACCATTTATGGAGATGGTTCTCAAACCCGAACATTTACTTACGTTGATGATACCGTTGATACCTGTATCAATATTTTTAATAAAAAATTATTAGAAAATGATGTCATTAATATTGGAAGTGATAAGTTAATGTCGGTATTAGACTTAGCGAAATTAGTTATTTCAATGACCAATAGTAAATCAAAAATTACACATATTGATCCGTTGAAAGAAGGTGATATGACTCGCAGGCAGCCAGATAATAAAAAAATGAAAGAGATTTTAGGAAGAGAATTAGTGAGTATTGAAGAAGGCGTGAAGCGAATGATTGGCGATGCTAAATATTTAAAATCAATAGGTTTATAAAAAACTTTACACTAAACTCCAACAATTTATGTGCGGCATTACTGGCATTATTGGCTTAAATGTTCAAACATTAGTTCCAAAAAATGCCATTCAAAACATGACTGATGCGCTAGCACATCGGGGACCAAATTCGCAAGGCTTTTGGAATGATTCAGATTGTTATTTAGGGCATCGCAGATTATCAATCATCGATTTATCAGAAGCAGGAAATCAACCATTTATTTCGCAAGATGGACGTTATATTTTAGTGTATAATGGTGAGTTATATAATTACAAAGATCTTAAATTTGAATTGCAACGCTCTGTCATTGGCTCACATCAATTGCCATATATTTTTAAAACAAATACCGATACGGAAGTTATTTTAGCTTCTTACCTCAGATGGGGGAAAGATTGCGTCAATCATTTTAATGGCATGTTTGCTTTTTCTATTTGGGATAAGTATGAACGCAAATTACTGATAGCAAGAGATAGAATGGGAATCAAACCACTCTACTATCAGTTTAAAAATAACATGCTATTATTTGCTTCAGAAATAAGAGCATTAATCAAATCAAACTTAACAGAAAAAAAATTAAATATACATTCAGTTTCTGAATATATTCAATACGCAACTGTACATGCGCCAAACACTATTTTGCAAGATATATACATGCTAATGCCTGGCCATATTTTAGAATATGATACTAAAAATTTAACAATCACACCTTACTGGAACATAAATGATTTCGCAAAATCAAAAGAAAATTTGAGTTACAAAGAAACTTGCAAAAAAATAAATGACCTGTTAACCCAATCTGTAGAAAAGCGTTTGGTATCAGATGTTCCATTCGGTGCATTTTTATCTGGTGGAATCGATAGCAGTGCTATTGTTGGATTAATGAGCCAAGTATCTCAAGAAAAAATCGAGACTTTTAATATCAGTTTCGATGAAGGAGAATTTTCTGAAGCAAAATATGCAAAGAATGTTGCCAAGAAATTTAACACACACCATCACGAAATAAAATTATCACCCAATGATTTTTTAAACCAATTGCCTGAAGCACTCAATGCAATAGATCATCCAAGCGGTGATGGTGTAAATAGTTTCATTGTTTCCAAAGAAACAAAAAAAGCTGGGGTTACAATGGCTATATCTGGGCTGGGTGGTGATGAGCTTTTTGCTGGTTATGATGTTTTTAAAAGGTTTAATGAATTGGAAAAAAAAGCTTGGCTAAATATAATTCCTGGTAAAAAGTTAATTGGTAATTTGCTTGCCTTTAAAATGAAATCAATTCAAGGAGATAAAATTTCTGAAATATTGAAATTAGATATTGTCAATGGAAACAATGCTTATCCCATTAATAGAAAGTTATTTAATCAAAAAGATTTTCAGTCAATCTTAAGAAATAAATTGAATGAACATAATTTTATAAAGCATATAATTAAAAACAGCGAAACAGATCGTGAACATATTTTAAGCAAAGTATCCCTTTTAGAAATAAAAACATATATGCAAAATGTGTTGTTGCGCGATGCTGATCAAATGAGCATGGCAGTGGCTTTAGAAGTACGTGTGCCATTTTTAGATTATCAGCTTGTAGAATTTGTTTTAGGAATTAATGATGAATATAAATTTCCTTTTACACCAAAAAAATTATTGATAGACTCACTAGGCGATTTACTTCCTGATGATATTGTAAATCGACCGAAAATGGGATTTGTTTTGCCATGGAAAGAATGGCTAAAAAATGAGTTGAAAGAATTTTGTGAAGATAATCTAGAAGCATTTTCTAAATTGAGCATTGTAAATAGAGAGGCGGTTTTATTAATTTGGAAACGGTTTTTAAATAATGATTCAAAAATTACTTGGAGTAGAATTTGGCATTTGGTAGTATTAAATCACTGGATAAAAGTAAACAACATTGATTGCTAAAAAAACCATATTAATATTGAGTGAATGGTTCTTGCCAGGTTATTTGGCTGGCGGACCAGTTCAATCAATCAATACATTGACGAAACATTTAGCTAATGATTTTAATTTCAAAATTATTAGCACCGATAAAGATTTTAAAACGAGCAAGCCATACGATAATATAAAGAGTGACGAATGGAATATATTTGATAAAAGAGAAGTTTTTTATATCAGCCAGAAAAACTTAAACAAAAAATATATTCTTCAATTAATATCAAGTACGCCACATGATGTAATTTATTTAAATAGTTTATATTCCAAACATTTTACAATTAACCCATTGATTTGGAAATTAAAAAAACAAATAAAATCTCAAATTGTTTTGGCGCCAAGGGGTATGCTAAGCGAAGGCGCATTAGCTGTAAAGCCATTTAAAAAAAAAATATTTTTAACTTACGCTAAATGGTTTGATTTTTTTATAAATATTCATTGGCAATCAACTTCGCCGCAAGAAACAATTGATATTAAAAAGAAAATCGGATCGAAAGTAAGTATTTCCGAAATATCTAATTTACCAGGATTTTCTGAAGAAATACAATTTATTGAAAAAAAAGAAAATGAATTAAAATTATTTTTTATTTCAAGAATTTCTAAAATAAAAAATTTAAGCTTTGCCATTGAGGTTTTAAAAGAAATAAAAGAATACGCCATTTCCTTTGATGTTTATGGTCCAATAGAAGAATTAGATTATTGGAATATGTGTCAAGAAAATGCTAAAGCCCTGCCAAATAATATTTCATTTAATTATAAAGGCGTTTTAAAACCCACTTCAATTAATTCTGCCATTGCAAAATATCACAGTTTGATTTTGCCAACTGAGAATGAAAATTTCGGACATATGATTGTAGAAACCCTTCAAAATGGCCGAATGGTATTGATATCCAATCAAACGCCTTGGCGCGATTTAGAAAACGAAAATGTTGGATTTGATATTCCACTTGCTAACAAACAAAAATTTGTAGATGCAATAAAAAAATTATGCGCATTAAATCAAAATGAATTTAACGAGATGAGTGAAAAATGTTCTAGTTTCATCCACAAAAAATTAGATATTGATTCCATTAAAAAACAATACATTAAATTATTTAACTCATGAACTTTTTTGTAACTGGAATTGGCACTAATGTTGGTAAAACAATTGCTTCAGCCGTTCTGACTGAAGCATTACAAGCTGATTATTGGAAGCCGATACAAAGTGGAACGAATGAAGGAAAAGATTCGGATACAATTCGTCATTTGATAAGTAACAAAAAAACCATCATACATCCTGAATTATATTTATTAAAAGAACCTTTGTCACCTCATTTTGCCGCAAAAATTGATGATGTGAAAATCGAATTGGACAAAATTATTTTACCACAAACAAACAACAATCTGATTATTGAAGGAGCAGGTGGTATTTTGGTTCCAATTAATCATCACCAATTTGTTATTGACATTGCTAAAAAAATCAACTGCGAAGTTATTTTAGTTATCTCAAATTATTTAGGCTGTATTAATCATTCATTATTATCGATTGACTATTTAAAGAACAATCATTTAAAAATAAAAACTTTAATTTTTAACGGAAGCTTTGAAGAAGAAGTAAAGTCAGCGATTATTAGTTATGATAAAAAAATACCACACATTACTATTCCAATTGTTAATGATTTAAGAAAAGATGTAATCAAAGATATTTCAAAATCAATTTATAACTCTTTCATTAATACTTTATAAAGCTTGATCATTCCTTCAATATCTTTTTTATGAACTTTTTCGTTTGGTGTATGAACAAATTGTTCAGCAGCTCCAACAAAACACCAATCCCAAGGATATTCAGCCATTTGCAATTCTTTAGCATCACTTCCACCAGACCCTTCCACTTCTAATTGGAAAGTCAATTTATTTTTTTTAGCTAAATCTATAATTCTGTTTACATAACTTCTTCGGGGTATCAAACTATCGCGCATGCTAATGACAGGTCCTTTAGATGGAAAGACGCCATCCGAAATCCATGAAATATCTGAGATTAAAGCCTGTGAAAGTTTATAATGATCAGCTAAATATTTTTGCAAATAAGAAATACTTCCACCGCCATGTTCTTCCCATGTACTAAAAACAATAACACCGTCTTTTAGCGTTTCGGCAACTTTGAGCGCATTGTAGCAGCCCAAGCGATTATCCAAATAACAGCATTGCACATATTCCTTATCTTCACGCCAGTTAGGCTTAAAAACCAACTCTGTACCAGTTTCAAAATAGCGATTGGCTCTATATTCCAGTTGGTCTTTTACAACATTTAAAGTTGCTTCACATTTTCCTTTACTATCTTTTCCCATTAACTCATAACCTTTTTCAATTCTTGGTCCGCCAATCTTAACCAGTTGTTTTTTGTAACGTACAGTAAAACCAATGCTATCCGTATGTGCAAAAATCACCGTACGTGGTTTTCCAAAAACTAAAATAATATTATCCTGAAATCCTTTACCATGAATTATTTTTGGTTTGTTCCTCCAATTTTTTTGTTCAGTTTTAATATAGTCAATTAAAAAATCTTTCATCCCTACTTCATTTCCACTGGGAGAATGAATAGCGCACATTGTTTTTAAAAGGTTTAAGTTCATTTTAAATTTTATTATTAAATCAAGACGTTTATTCAAAATACAATTGACTTAATTTATTCTTCAGTCAATCGCATTTTTACAACGAATTTAATCAAATATTTTTATAGGCTTTAATTCCAGAAAGGCGAATTCTTGAATGATAATTTGTTAATAGAAAAAAATTAATATCAAGATTTGAAAAAACGAAATGGCAAGAATTTTGATAAATGATTTTAAATGTAAAATTTAACGTCAATTATTCAAACCATGAAAATTGTTCGGTAAAATTGGAAAACAAACAATGCTCTAAAAGCCTTCTGAATAGAAGTATTAATGAATATGGTTTGAAAATAGAATTAAATTTACAGGCGTATATCTTAAAAAAACATCCTCAAAACTTGCTTATAAAACAAAATTAACTATATTTGTGACCCTATTTAAAGACAACATTAAAAGAAGAAGAATATGTATTTAATATCAGAAGTAAAAAAAGACATTTTTAAGAAACATGGCGGTAGCGACAAAAACACAGGTTCGTCAGAATCTCAAATCGCTTTGTTTACGCACCGCATCGACCACTTGACAAATCATTTAAAATCAAATAAAAAAGATTTCGGCACCCAACGCGCATTATTAAATTTAGTCGGTAAACGTCGCGCATTATTAGATTATTTAAAACACACCGACATCAGCCGTTACCGTGCGATTATAAAAGTATTAGATTTACGTAAGTAATGATAGTGCAACTAAATTAATTAGCATTCTGAGCAATCGGGATGCTTTTTTTTTAACTTTTTACAAAAAATCAAAATATATCAATTATAAATAAACCCGTATCAAAAACGTTGATACACAAAAACAAAAGAAGATGTCTCAAATTGGAATTCAACATTCGTTCGACATAGGAGATGGACGAATCGTAACTTTAGAAACAGGAAAGTTGGCTAAGCAAGCAGATGGAGCCGTTGTGGTAAAATTAGGAAACACCATGATTTTAGCAACTGTAGTTAGTAACAAGGAAGCAAAAGAAGGAGTAGATTTTTTACCTTTAACTGTTGATTATCAAGAAAAATATGCCGCTACAGGTCGTTTTCCTGGTGGCTTCTTTCGCCGTGAAGCAAAATTATCAGATTATGAAGTTTTAATTTCTCGGATTGTAGATAGAGCAATGCGTCCACAATTTCCAGATGATTACCATGCTGATACGCAAATTATGTTATCACTAATTTCTTCTGATAAAAAAACGATGCCAGATGCATTAGTAGGATTAGCAGCTTGTGCAGCAGTAGCAGTTTCTGATATTCCATTCAACGGAATTATTTCTGAAGTTCGTGTCGCAAAAATTGATGGTAAATTATGTATCAATCCTGATGCGGATGTTTTACCAACGGCAACATTAGAAATGATTGTGGCAGCTACTGAAACTGATATCTCCATGGTAGAAGGTGAAATGAGCGAAGTATCTGAAGCAGAAATGTTAGAGGCTATTAAATTTGCTCACGAAGCCATTAAAGTTCAAATTAATGCGATTAAAGAATTTGCTATTAAAGCAGGTTTAAAACCAAAACGTGAATATTGTCATGAGTTAAATGATCCCGCTTTAAAAGAAGCAGTTCATAAAGCTACTTACGATAAAGTATATGCTGTTGCAAAACAAGGTAATCCAAATAAAAATGAGCGTAAAGTTGCTTTTAAAGCAGTTTTAACGGAATATAAAGCTACTTATACAGCAGATGAATTAAAAGATAGAGAAGCGTTAATCAATAAATATTATCATGATGTAGAATACGATGCAGTTCGTCAAGCTACATTAGATACACAAATTCGTTTAGATGGTCGTAAGACTAACCAAATTCGTCCTATCTGGAGTGAAGTAGGCTATTTGCCTGCAGCTCACGGTTCAGCTATCTTCCAACGTGGAGAAACCCAATCATTAACTACTGTTACTTTAGGTACTGGTAAAGATGCTCAATTGATTGACGGTGCATTTTACCGTGGAGAAACAAAATTCATTTTACATTATAACTTCCCTGGTTTTTCAACGGGTGAAGCAAAGCCTAATCGCGGCGTAGGTCGTAGAGAAGTTGGACATGGTAATTTAGCAATGCGCGCTTTATCTAAAGTTGTTCCAACTGATACGCCTTATACCGTTCGTGTGGTTTCTGATATTTTAGAATCTAATGGTTCTTCATCAATGGCTACTGTTTGTGCTGGTACATTGGCTTTAATGGATGCTGGTGTTAAAATTTCTAAACCAGTTACAGGTATTGCAATGGGCTTAATTACCAATGATAAAGGACAATACGCAGTTCTATCAGATATTTTAGGTGATGAAGATCATTTAGGTGATATGGATTTTAAAATCTGTGGAACTAAAGATGGTATTACTGCCGTACAAATGGATTTAAAAGTAAATGGTTTACCATACGAAGTAATGGAAAAAGCGTTAGCACAAGCACGTGAAGGCCGTTTACATATCATGGGTGAAATCATTAAAACAATTGATGCTCCTCGTGCTGATTACAACGAAAACGTTCCACGTTTCGAAGTAATAATTATTCCTCAAGAATTCATTGGTGCAATTATCGGACCTGGAGGAAAAGTAATTCAAGATATCCAAAAGAAAACTGGTGCTACTATTTCTATTACTGAAGTGGATAACAGCGGACGTGTGGAGATTTTCGCAGAAAAGTTAGAAGACTTAAAAGCTGCAGTTGCTCGTATTAAGAGTATTGTAGCCATTCCGGAAGTTGGAGAAGTATATGATGCGACAGTAAAATCTATTATGCCTTATGGTGCTTTTGTAGAATTTATGCCTGGAAAAGAAGGCTTGCTTCACATCAGTGAATTTGATTGGAAACGCATTGATTCTTTAGAAGGTTTAGTAAAAGAAGGAGAAGTGGTTAAAGTAAAATACATTGGCACTGATCCTAAAAACGGAAAAGCTAAATTATCTCGCAAAGCTACCATAGCTAGGCCAGAAACCGCAGGTTAATTAATTATTATATATCATCATCTAATAATAAAGTTAATTCTTTAAAAATTAGCTTTTGATTGCGTGTTTATATTTTCTAGAATCTGTGTGTGGCTGATTTCTTGGTTTAATATTTCATTACAGAGAAATTATGAATTAATCAGGGGTATTTAAAAATTCAAAATAAATGATACCGTCTTTATAATTTCATTCAAAATCAAAAAAATAGAACTGGTCGATATTTTACTTTAATTGAATTTAAATGCGATTTGGCCGATTTTTATTATGGAAAAATTTTCGCTTTTATTAATTTATACATACATTTGCACCCGAAATTTAAAGCTTACAAATACCATTTTTATAATGACCAGCCATCTTCGTATATATAAACGCTTTACAAGTATCTGCTTTTTTTTATTGTATCTCTTTGTTGGGTTTTCAAGTAATTTATCGGCTATAGAACCTCAACCCATTTCTGCTCAACTTGAATCAGAGAATCATGAAAAAGATTCTCATGAATCTAAAGGTCCGATTAATATTTCTGAAGTTGCATTTGAGCACATCTTGGATAACCATTCTTGGCATTTATGGGGAGAAGGACATCATTCTTTTTCCATCCCTTTACCTGTGATTTTAATTGGAAAACATGGAATTGTCTTTTTTTTATCATCAGAATTTAATCATGATCATGAAGCGAAAACTGTTGTTGCAAAAGGAGGAGATCGTTTCGTGAATTTTGAAGAGAAAATTTATTTTGCAAATGAAATTTCTAATGAGCACGGACAATATGTGAGTTTGAGCAAATCTGGAAACAAAGTGGCCGTTTTAAATGATGCTCCATTAGATTTTTCTATTACAAAAAATGTTACGCAAATGTTTCTTTCAATGCTAGTATTGCTTTTGTTATTTATCAATATTGCCAAAGCCTACAAAAAACAAGGAGTTACATCTGCGCCAAAAGGAAAGCAATCTTTTTTTGAACCACTCATCGTGTTTGTGCGAGATGACATCGCTAAAGGAAACATTGGTCATGGATATGAAAAATTTGTTCCTTATTTATTAACTGTTTTTTTTCTTATTTTAATAAATAATGTCTTTGGCTTAATTCCAATTGGCGCAAATTTAACTGGCAACATTGCTTTCACATTGGTATTGGCAGTTTTTACTTTGATTATCACCAACATCAATGGCAATAAAAACTATTGGTCACACATTTTTTTACCACATGCACCAAAAGCAATTTGGCCAATTTTAATCCCAATTGAAATCGTTGGTATTTTGACTAAACCATTTGCTTTAATGATTCGTTTATTCGCAAATATTGCAGCTGGTCATATTATTGTTATTTCCTTAATAGGTTTAATTTTTATATTTAAAAGTTGGTCAATTGCACCAGTATCAGTTGCATTTGCATTATTTATTGACGTGTTAGAATGTTTAGTAGCATTTCTACAAGCTTATATTTTCACAATGTTAACCGCTTTATTTATTGGTTCAGCAGTTGCGGGCCATCATGAAGAAGATTCACACCATGAAAATCATGACAAGTTAGTTACTGAACATTAAAAAATGATATAATTAATTAATAAACAATAAAAAACAAAAACAAATGGAAATCACAGGAAGTATCGCAGCAATCGGAGCAGGCTTATCAGTAATTGGAGCAGGAATCGGTATTGGACAAATTGGAGGACATGCAATGGATGCTATTGCTCGTCAACCAGAAGCTACTTCGAAAATTCAAACAGCTATGATTATCGCTGCAGCCCTTGTAGAAGGTGTTGCTCTATTCGGTGTCGTAGTTGCATTAATTTCGTAAGTAATTTCAACAAACAAACCAAAGCCATTACGGTTGGTAATGGCTTTGATTTAATTATTTTTTTTGTATTAGTATTATAATATTAAATTAAACAAATCAAACACTTTCCCTTCGGAAAGGATTTTGAGAAGACTTAAAAACTATAAAAAATGAAATTATTTATTTTAGCAAGTTTAATCGAACCAGCAATTGGTTTAATATTTTGGACAACCATTACTTTTATCTTATTATTAGTATTATTAGGAAAATTTGCTTGGAAACCAATTTTAAGCGCCATTAAAACTCGTGAAAAAGGAATTGAAGATGCTTTAGCAAAGGCCGAAAGCGCTTTGAACGATATGCGTGAGCTAAAATCAAACAATAAAAGAATACTAGCTGAAGCTCGCACCGAACGAGATAATCTATTAAAAGAAGCTCGCGAAACAAAAGATGCAATCATTGCAGAAGCAAAAGCAAAATCACAATCAGAAGCTGACCGCATTTTGTCCTCGGCACGTGAACAAATTACAAACGAAAAAAATGCCGCAGTTGCTGAGTTAAAAAATCAAGTTGCTACCTTATCTATTGAAATTGCTGAGAAAATCTTACTGAGCGAATTATCAAGCAACGAAAAACAAAAAACTTTGGTAAATAATTTAATGAAAGACGTTAACCTTAACTAAGCATGATTGTAGCTTCAAGATACGCAAAATCATTAGTAGACTTAGCTTTAGAAAAAGGCATTTTAGATACCATTTATAAAGATATTGTTTATATAGAAGCAATTAGTAACCAATCTAAAGAGTTCAAACAATTTCTTCATAGTCCAGTAATTAATTCTGACAAAAAAACAATTACTTTAAAAGCAATATTTGAAGGAAAATTAAACCCTATCACTTCTGCATTTATTGCTTTAATTGCTTCAAAACGCAGAGAAAATCTTATTCCGCAAATTGCTGCAAGTTTTATTGAACAGTACAGAATACAAAAAAATATTTTAACAGCAGTCGTAACATCTGCTAATGGCTTAGATGATGTAACAAAGAAAAAAGCTTTAGAATTAGTTAAATCTCAATTAAACGGAGAAGTTGAATTGGTTGAAAAAATAGATCCAAATATTATTGGTGGATTTATTTTAAAAATTGGTGATAAACAATTAGACAAATCAGTATCTCGCCAATTGGCTAACTTTAAAAAAGAATTTACGAATAAAGCATTAAACTAAAAATAAAACCATATCACAATGGCAGAAGTAAAACCAGCAGAAGTGTCTGCAATATTAAGGGAACAATTATCAGGCTTTAAATCAGAAGCCCAATTAGAAGAGGTTGGATCAGTATTACAAGTGGGTGATGGTATCGCTCGTATATATGGATTATCTAAGGTTCAGTCAGGTGAATTAATTGAATTCGAAACTGGCCTTCAAGGCATTGTTTTAAACTTAGAACAAGATAACGTTGGTGCTGTCTTATTAGGAGAAAGCACAGGCATCAGTGAAGGATCCACGGTAAAAAGAACAGGTCGTATTGCCTCTATTAAAGTTGGAGATGGCATGTTAGGCCGTGTAATAGATACTTTAGGAAATCCCATTGACGGAAAAGGTCCAATAAAAGGAACAACATATGAACTACCTTTAGAGCGCAAAGCACCAGGTGTAATTTACCGTCAACCAGTTACTGAACCATTACAAACTGGTATTAAAGCCATTGATGCGATGATTCCAATTGGGCGTGGACAACGTGAATTAATTATCGGTGACCGTCAAACTGGGAAAACAACTGTTGCCATCGATACCATTATTAATCAAAAAGAATTTTATGATGCTGGAAAACCTGTGTTTTGTATCTATGTGGCAATTGCTCAAAAAGGTTCTACAGTAGCTGGTATCGTTCGTACACTAGAAGAAAATGGCGCATTAGCCTATACGGTAGTTGTTGCTGCTAACGCATCAGATCCAGCACCAATGCAGTTTTACGCCCCATTTGCTGGCGCAACTGTTGGTGAATTTTTTAGAGATACTGGCCGTCCTGCATTAATAGTTTATGATGATTTATCAAAGCAAGCTGTTGCTTACCGCGAGGTTTCTTTGTTATTGCGTCGTCCTCCAGGACGTGAAGCATATCCAGGAGATGTGTTTTATTTACATAGTCGTTTATTAGAACGAGCTGCAAAAATCAATGCCTCTGATGAAATTGCAAAAAACATGAACGATTTACCAGAAATATTAAAACCAATTGTGAAGGGTGGTGGTTCCTTAACTGCCTTGCCAATTATTGAAACACAAGGAGGTGACGTATCTGCCTACATTCCAACAAATGTGATTTCAATTACGGATGGACAAATTTTCTTGGAATCAAATTTATTTAACTCAGGAGTTCGTCCAGCCATTAATGTAGGTATTTCTGTATCGCGTGTTGGTGGTAATGCACAAATTAAATCAATGAAAAAAGTGGCTGGTACATTAAAATTAGATCAAGCTCAATATCGCGAATTAGAAGCCTTTGCAAAGTTTGGGTCCGACTTAGATGCTGCAACAAAATCAATTTTAGATAAAGGTGCTCGCAATGTCGAAATTTTAAAACAAGCAAATGCCTCTCCTCTAACTGTTGAACAGCAAATTGCGATTATTTATTTAGGCACTAAAAACCTTTTACGTTCAATACCTGTCAATAAAGTTAAAGAATTTGAAAAAGAATTTTTAGATCTTACCGAACGCAAAAATAAAGAACAATTAAATGCTTTAAAGGCTGGTAAATTTGATGAAAGTATTACATCAGCACTAGAAGCTACAGCAAAAGAATTGATAGCTAAGTATAATTAAAAAGTCAGAATTAAGAAGTCAGATTTGTAAACCTTAAAATCGAACTTTTAAAATCTTAGATAAAATGCCAAATTTAAAAGAAGTAAGAAATAGAATATCATCGGTTGGTTCAACCATGCAGATTACCAGTGCGATGAAAATGGTGAGTGCTGCTAAATTGAAACGTGCACAAGATGCAATTACTCAGATGCGTCCTTATGCAAATAAATTGAAAGAAATTTTACAAAATGTCAGTGCAGGATTAGATGCTTCCGAAAACGCATTTGCTAGACAAACAAATTCAAAAAATATTTTATTAGTTTGCGTCTCTTCTAACCGAGGTTTAGCTGGCGGCTTTAATGCCAACGTTATTAAAAAAACTTGGAGTTTAATAAAAAATGAATACTCTGAAAATAATGTATCGGTGTTAAGCATTGGAAAAAAAGCCAGTGATGCATTTAAACGCACCGAATATGGTGTACATGGTGTACATGATGAGGCTGGACTTCATGGAGATGATTTGCCAGATTTAATTGGTATATATGATCATTTAAATTATGAGTCTGTTTCTAAAATAGCTGAAAGATTAATGATTGCTTTTTTGAATAAAGAATTTGATAAAATTGTTATCGTTTATAATCAGTTTAAAAATGCCGCTATTCAAATAGTTCAGGACGAACAATTTTTACCAATTCTGCCCACATCTGAAGGTAAATCTTCTTCAGTAGATTATATTTTTGAACCAAGTAAGGAGTTTATTATTAGCGATTTAATTCCACGCTCATTAAAAACTCAATTTTATAAATCACTATTAGATTCAGTAGCATCCGAAAATGGTGCTAGAATGACTGCTATGCACAAGGCAACAGATAATGCTAAAGATATGTTGCGAGATTTAAAAATTAGTTATAATAAAGCACGTCAAACGGCGATTACAACTGAGATTTTAGAAATTGTTGCAGGAGCTGAAGCTCTTAATGGTTAAATGAATTTAAGATTAGTATTTATTTTTCGCCTGAAGATTTTTTAGTAAAAAAACTACACTTACCACTTTCGAATTCATTTAAGAACTAGATAACTATCTAAAAATTTAAACTCGATTAAAAGTTTAATTTTAAAGTTTTTAATAAAACTTGACGAAGTTTTTAAACTGCTTTTTCTAAAACTACTTTTCCTTTGTAATATAATTTCCCCTCAAACCAATGTGCGCGGTGATATAAATGAGCTTCGCCTGTGGTTGTATCTTTGGCAATCGTAAAAGTTGGAGCCTTATATGTTGAACGACGGGAGTCTCTTCTTGATCTGGATAATTTTCTCTTTGGATTAGGCATGGTATTTAATTTTAGTTATTATTAAATTTTATATCTTTTAATTTCTCCCATTGTGGGCTTATATCTTTTTTTTCTTCTTCTATTTTTAATTCATTGAATTTAGTAAGTGTTTCTTGGTCACATTCAACATCCAAATCTTCTTCGCAGGGAACTCTTCTATGTGGAATTGCTAATTCAATATATTCATATAGATATTGTGTGAAGTCAATTTCATCTAAGCCTTCTCTCAATACCAACATTTCATCGTTACTTTCCTCTGCGTTTCCGTGTTTTACAATTAATTTTTCGTTACCGCTAATCGGGCAATGATAATCAACTAAACAACGATCACAACTCAATTTTACAAAACCCTCAATGTTAAACAAGACATGCAGGAGGCTATTTTGTTTAACTAAAGTAGCCTTAACAGTTATGTTTGCCGATGTTATTTCACTTTCACTAAATTGTTCAAAGAACTTGTCTTTCACTTCAAATTCAAATTGGTGTTCACCAAAAGCTAAACCGCCAAACTGTATTTTGTAAGGACTCTTACCCATCAGTTATTCCAAAATGGACATCAAAGATACAATTTTTTTCTACTTGATAAAGTTTATGAAAAAAATAAATTAAAGATTGGTTGCAATTAGACATTTCGGTACAAACCAAACATTTTGATAATTCTCCATTTTTATAGGTATATCTTGGCAATCGACATAAACATTTTCAATGCTTTTTTTAAGATACCAAGCTTTTCCAAGCTTAATTTGATTAATAACATATTCCGTTAAATTTTCAAATTCTCCATTTTTATATTTTTCTCCTATTTCAAATCCCAATTCATTATTTCTCAAGTCCATCACACACGCTAAACTATCAGATCTTTCACCTAGCTCAGTTTTATTTTTATCAAATAGATGCTTACTTCCTTTTTCATGTGCTTTTCCCAATTTTCTTAATTTTTTTATCTGAATGAATTTTGACAAATAGGCCATTGTATAAATATGCCTAAAAGCATCTAATTTTCCCCCAACATCCAATGTATCTAATGTTTTTTGAGTTTTTACGAATTTATAAACCATCATCACTTGAGGTAATTTTTTTTTGATCATTACTGCCGAAAAAGGATGCCAAAAAGCCCAACAATATTCATATTTGGTAATATGATGCTGAGTAAATACCATTTTAGGAAATAAAAAAACAAAGTATAGTATTGTTAATCCCTTCAATTTTTGTGATTTCAACATGAATTTGTTGGTAAGACTTTTTTTTAATGCTAAAATAATCATTCTAAATTATAACTTTGTAAATAATGAATTTTAAACAAGATATTTTAAAACTTTTCAATGCCAAGCAAAAAAAAGGCAGTACAGAAAGTATTAACGATTTACGTGATAAAGAATTCAGTGGTAAAGTACTTACTGCCGAAGAAAAATATGCTTTAGCTAATTTTGACAAATACCGCTTAGCCCTATTAAACGCTCAGGAGAACGAAGAAAAATTTCATTTAACGTATCGCCAATTGCAAGTTATTTCCAATTTAGCTGATTGGCGTGAATTTTTAACAGAAAAATTTTCAAAATAACCAACTGGTTTTGTTTATAAATGAATTGATTAGAAGGACTCTTCTAAGTTATAATTTAGTTAAAATTTAGTAGGTTTGTTCAAATAAAATAAACTATGTACGCTAAAACACTTGGTCAATTCATTATAGAAAAACAAGCTGATTTTCCTTTTGCTAAAGGAGAACTTTCAAGACTGTTGCGGGATATTGCCATTGCTGGAAAAATTGTGAACCGTGAAGTTACAAAAGCAGGATTAGTTGAAATACTGGGAGAAACAGGTGATACAAACGTTCAAGGCGAACGCGTTAAAAAATTAGATATTTTTGCCAACAATCAATTTATTGCTGCTTTAAAAGCAGGAGGCGAATGCTGCGCCATAGCAAGTGAAGAGAACGAAGATATTATTCCTATTGATTCTGAAATTTCTAAAAATGCCCGATACGTCGTAGCAATGGATCCTTTAGACGGTTCATCAAACATTGACGTAAACGTTTCTATCGGAACTATTTTTTCAATTTATCGCCGCACGAGTTTATCAGGACCAGGGACGTATGAAGATTTTATGCAGCCTGGAACTGAGCAGATAGCGGCTGGTTATATAATTTATGGTTCTTCGGCCATGCTTGTTTACACAACTGGTCGAGGCGTCAATGGTTTTACATTAGATCCTAGTATTGGCGAATTTTGCTTATCACATCCGGATATGAAAATGCCTAAAGAGGGAAAAACATATTCGATCAATGAAGGCAATTACCTACATTTTCCGGAGGGTGTTAAAAAATACATCAAGTATTGTCAAGAAGAAGATCCTGCCTCAAACCGTCCATATTCAAGCCGATACATCGGTTCTGGCGTGGCCGATATTCATCGAAATTTAATTACAGGAGGTATTTATATTTATCCTAAAACCACAAAATCACCGAACGGGAAACTGCGTTTATTGTACGAATGCAATCCTCTTGCCTTTATTATTGAACAAGCTGGAGGTATTGCCAATGACGGCTATAACCGCATTTTGGAAATTGATCTCAAAGAGCTTCATCAGCGCACCCCTTTATTTTTGGGTTCAACTTCAATGATGAAAACTGCAAATGAATTCATGGAAAAATACAAAGAGGCTGCAGTTTAGTTGCTTTGTGATTCAAATTTAGTTAAACAATTTATGATAGATTAACTTTTAATGAATTCGATCAGTATTTCAGATTTAGAGGTGAAAGATGCATTTCACAAATCAACTGAACGCTTTCATGTAATTACTTGTTGGCTTGGAATCATCCTTAATATCGCTTGGTTTGCCAGTGACTTTTTTGTTCTTCCAGAATATTGGTTTACCTTTTTAATTTTTAGAATTGCAGTTTCTGGAATTACAGTTACTGCATTAATCTTAAAAAATTGGTTAAGAATTAATATTTATTTCTGTTTGTTTATATTAGTCATTGGCATTTCTATTCAAAACGCTTATATGTGGAGTGTGATGGATTTGGCGCATCTTCAAAAACATACTTTTGCCTACATTGCTTTATTTATAGGAGTTGGGATGTTGGTTTTGTGGGAAATAAAATTGTCAATCATTATTTTAATTGCTACCGTTATAAGCAATGTTTTTTTTTACAAACTTAATAGCACACTCACAGTTGACGAATTTTTAATTAATGGTGCTTTGTTAACGCTTTCAGTTGCTGTATTTTCAGTGTTTTTAATTAGAACGCGTTATCGCTTAACACTCAATGAAATTCGAATCCGTTTGCAATTGGGAAAATCAAAACAAATTATTGAGCAAAAGCACGAAGAAGTCCTTCATCAAAAAAAAGAAATTACTGATAGCATCAATTACGCAAAAAGCATTCAACGTGCTTTTCTACCAACTGAAGATCAATTTAGATCATACTTTAAAGAAAGCTTTATTTTTTTTCAACCAAAAGATATTGTCAGCGGAGATTTTTATTGGGTTTATGAAAAAGAGAATATATTGTTTTATGCCACGGCGGATTGCACCGGACATGGTGTTCCTGGTGGATTTATGACAATGTTGGGTTTATCTTTTTTAGATGATGTGATTGTGAGTAAAGCAACCAAAAACCCTGCGGAAGCATTAAATCTCATGCGAGATAAAATTGTGAATACACTGAAGCAAAGCGGAAACATTGGTGAAAATAAAGATGGGATGGACATCATTATTTGCTGCATTGATAAAGTAAAAAGCGAATTAGTGTATGCGTCTGCAAATAACCCACTCTATTTAATTAGGGAAAATGAACTGCAAATTTATAAAGGAGATAAACAGCCATGTGGCATTCATCACGAAAATAAACCTTTTACCTCATACACCATTAAGATAAAACCCAACGATTGCATTTATACTTTTACGGATGGCTTTGCTGATCAGTTTGGTGGGACAAATAGAAAAAAATTTCGCTACAAACAATTTGAAGATTTACTCCTTAAAAATGTAAGCGATTCACTTATTGAACAAAAAAATAAATTAACTGCTGCTTTCGAAGCATGGAAAGGTGATCTAGAACAAGTGGACGATATCCTTGTGATAGGGTTAAAAATTTAATCTATTTTTGACTCACTATTTTTCTTTAAAACTTTATAAATTCTGTAACTTCTATAAAAAGCGTAAGCTAAAAAAATCAATGCCAAAACAACGCGTTTAAGTCCGATCACCCGATCCGAGAATAAATTTGTAAATAAAAAAACAAAGAAACCAGTGGTTGTTAATGTCACCATCAGTGCGCTGAAGGTTAAATTAATGATTTCGATGGGTGGTTTACTGATTTTATTCATTTCGATTTTTGATTTAATTTTTCAATACAAATCAAATTTAATTCCAATTAAAAAGAATCAAATTTGTAAGCATATAAAAATCCCTTCTGATGTCTCAAAAGGGATTTAATTTAAAATTTCTTATCTCAAAGTAAAATTAAAAGGCACTGTAACTCTAACTGGTACTGCTCTACCAGTTTGTTTTCCTGGTTTCCAATTAGGCATTGATCTTATTACTCGAGCAGCTTCTTTGTCGCATTCTCCGCAACCTGGAACCCCTTTGGCTAATTTAACTTCTGTAATTTCACCACTAGGCGATACAACAAAACTATAAAAACATTTTCCACTAATTCCTGCATCTTTAGCTATTTGAGGATATTGGGTGTTTTTGGCAAAATATTTCATCATCTCGCCCTGACCACCCGGAAATTCAGGCATCTCCTCCACAATTAAAAATGGTTCAATTACTTTTTCTTCGATAACACCATCTCCTTTAGTATCCGGAACCACTACTGCATCACCATCTCCTTCTTGTGTAACTGTACTTACATTTGTTTCCACGAGTTTATCTTGAGGCGGCGGTGGGTCTGTTTCAACTGCATCATCCTTAATAACTGGGGGTACAAACTTTACAGTTTCTAAAACCGGTGGCGGTGGCGGTGGCGGTGGCGGTGGCTCGTTTTTATCAGCGGGTGGTGGTGTCAAATCAATAGCCGTCATATCTAAAATGGGTTCGGTAATAACATCTTCGCCTTTCAAACCCAACAAAAACTTAACTCCCATTCCTAGTGTCAATAAACCTATGATGGTGGCTAATACAATAGTTACTGTCCAGTTGTATTTCCGACGTAACTCGTAAGCACCATAGGCTTGATTTCTTCCTTCAAAAACAATATCGTTTCTGCTATCAGAGGCTACATTATTCCAATTTGTTACCATATTATTTAATTTTTTCTTGTAAAAGTGCGTATTCTGAGGCCATCATTTCTACACCCAACACACGTTTACCAACATTACAAATTTTTAATTCGTCCAAAATATCGATGGCGTTGCGGTAAGTGGCTTGGTCATCCGTTTTAATCAAAGCAGTGATGGCATTTGTATTAGCTGTAACATCACTTGCCATACGTTTAAACGTCGTATCTGCTAGAGTTTTTGCTTTGTTTTGTTCTGCTAATTTTGCAATTTCTTCATTGGCCCACTTATTTTGCTCCATTAATAATTTATGCAGACCTTCGGAACTAAAATTAGTCTCTTTTAATTCTGTTGGAGGCATTCCTTTGGGATTACCAGCTGTGTAAAATTGTCCTGCGTAATAAAAAATTCGGTCGTCTTTTGTTAGTAAAAAAGTCACCCCATTTTTCACTTCAGGTGGAGGAGGACTGTTAGGAGGTGGATCAGCTGGTAAGCTTAACTCCATACTTTTTGGTTTACTAAAGGTTGATGTTAAAACGAAAAACGTCAGTAACAAAAACGCTAAATCAACCATTGGGGTCATATCTACGCGGGTACTTTGTTTTTTGGCGCGTTTTTTTCCTTTTTTACCATGTCCGCCGCCGCCACTTTCTGCTATTTCTGCCATGTTCTAGTATTTTAAATATTTATATTAATTTGCTTTCGCTGGAGCAACTGTTGCACCACCTTCCATTGAGGTAATTAAATTGAATGTATAAATTTTCATATCCGTAAACGTTTTAAAAACATCTTTCACAAATATGTATTTCGCTTTAGCATCTGCTTTAATGGCGTAACGTGGTTTTTCACCTTTAAATTCAACGCCATCATTAGCTGCTTTTTCTTTGTTAGTGGTATAAATTACGTTTAATTCTGTCGCTGCGTAGTTTATCCAATCACTAAGTTGATTGTTTAATGAATCTAATGGAACACCTTTTTGAGGTTGAAATTTTAATCTTTCAGCTTCAGAAGCATCCAAATAACGAGGCAAATCTTTAATGTCTACACCAAAACTAGATAGACCCTCAAACTTTTTAGCTTGTTTGTCATTAAACTTAACTTTATACTTCTCGCTCATCTTTTTCAAGGTATTTCTTCTTGCCTCACCGTTCCCAACTCCAAAAAAAGCCCTACCATTATTATCTACAGAAATTAAAACTGTATTCTCTGGTAAAGTTTTATCTGAAACTGATGATGGGGGATCAACAATAACAGGTTCTGCCATCCGAAAAGAAGCTGTTAACATAAAGAAGGTAACCAGTAAGAAAGCTAAATCCACCATTGGCGTCATGTCTATAGACGGTGAGCTTTTGTGTATTTTTATTTTTCCCATTTGTTATTTTTTATTTACTTATTAAAAAAATAGAATTTATTTTTTTCCTTTTTATGAAAAGAATGAAACTATTTTCCTGTTGATTGGAATTCTTGAATGATAGAAAATCCAGCTTCATCCATTGCATATGTTATTTGATCAACCCTTGTTGAGAAAAAGTTGTATGCTATAATTGCTAAAGCAGAAGATAAGATACCAACTAATGTATTAACCAAGGCTTCAGAAATACCAGTTGCTAAGGCAGCAGTATCAGGAGTACCAGCAGCAGCCAAGGCACCAAACGCACGAATCATACCAACTACTGTTCCAATTAACCCAACCAATGTGCCGATTGATGCACAAGTAGAAATAACAGATAAGTTTTTGGATAACATTGGTAATTCTAATGCGGTTGCTTCTTCAAGCGCTTTAGTTATAGCCGCAACTTTTGATTCTTTGTCAAGTAGTGAATCATTTTGTACAAATTGGTATTTTAATAATCCTTCACGAACGACATTGCCTAATGATCCTTTTTGTAAATCGCAAGCAGCGATGGCGCCATCCAAATCTTTGGCAGACACTAACTCTTTTATTTGCGCTACAAATCTATCCGTTTGTCCGCGACCATTTGCTCTTTGGATGGTAATGAAACGTTCAAAAAAGAAAGTTATTACCGTAAATAATGTTCCTAATAAAATTGGCACGATAAACCCACCTTTGTACATGATGCCAAAAAAGTTTAAAGGATGTCCTTTTTCTGAACCTTCTGCATCAAAATTTCCTGGATCTCCCAATACAAATTTATAAACGACAATACCTATTACTAAACAGATAACGATTGCTAATGTTGAAACGATTAATGGAAAACCGCCCGATGTTTTTTTACTACTCATAATTTTGTGATTTAATTTTTAATTTAATTTTTATATTAATAAGACTTCAAACTTAACAAAAAGGTTTTTAAAAAAAAATTATTAATGCTAAGTTTTCATTAATTTTTCTTCATCTTCATACAAAACTTTGATACAAATATTGCTTTATTTTGTCCAATAGTTAATAGGGATTTATTAAGTGGAAGGTTTTTATTGATAAGTGGCTTTAATTTTATCTATGAGTTGATTTGGTTAAAAAAAATTAAATGATTATAACAAAAACATTGAATGCTTTGATAAATTAAAAACAAAAAAAGTTTGAATGATGGATATATTTGGACAACTAAATAAATACAATCTACTGCTGAAATAACCTTGTTTATATTAAAAAAACACCAAATTATTAAATGTAGGTATAGCACATGACAATTAAAAAATAAATAATTTAGGCCAATGAAATCATTATATAACTTTTTTTCAATTACACTTTTATTTACAATATTATCAGTCATCGCAATTTTTGCATTAAAAGGCTTTGATTTAATTTTTTGGTTGGTTGTTTTAACCGTTCTTTTTTTATTTATTCAATTTACTGGAGCCTATTTTATTGGATTAAATTTTCATTTGAAGTCTGTCAATGCATTAAATACAAAACAAAAAAAAGTATTGTTGACATTTGATGATGGCCCTCATCTAAAAAATACGCCCAAGGTTTTGAGTATCTTGCAAAAGCACAAGGTAAATGGTCTTTTTTTTTTAATTGGCCAACATATCAAGGGCAATGAAATGGTTGTAAAACAAATCATTGAACAAGGAAATATAATCGGTAACCATAGCTATACGCATCATTTTTGGTTTGATCTTTGGTCAACAAAAAAAATAATAACAGACATTGAAGCATGTGAGCAATTAATCGAAACATTTCAAATCGGCAGAAAATTATTTAGACCACCTTATGGTGTTACAAACCCTAATATTTCTAGGGCTTTGAAAAAACTTCATTTAACATCAATAGGTTGGAACATTAGAAGTTATGATACATCGATTAAAAACGTTGAAAAAATAAATGCGCGTATTTTATCTAAATTAAAACCCGGTGCCATTATTTTGTTGCACGATAGGTTAGATTTTATGCCCGATTTGCTTGAAAAATTAATTCCAGCAATAAAAGCTGAGGGATACGAATTTTCAATTGAAGTATAAGAAAGTAGACAAATAATTTTTTAATACTTTTAGGTCCTCGATATGGAAAGTGAGTCTCAAAAAAAATTATCTATCAAGCAACAATTTAAAACATTAAAATGTTGCGTACTGATTCCTACATACAATAATGGCAAAACCATTGAAAAAATTATTCAATCAACATTGGAGTATTGCGATGACGTTATCATTGTAAATGATGGTTGCACGGATTCTACTTCCACCATTTTGAAAAGATACCCAAGTTTAATGATTATCAATCATGCCATTAATAAAGGTAAGGGGCTTGGTTTGAGAAATGGTTTTGCTAAAGCAGTCGAATTAGGCTATGATTACGTTATTTCTATTGATAGTGATGGACAACATTTTCCAGATGATTTTATTTTATTTTTAAATAAAATAGAACAAGTACCAGGGAGTTTAATTATTGGAGCAAGAAATATGACTTCAGAAAATGTGCCTTCAAAAAGTACATTTGGCAATAAGTTTAGTAATTTTTGGTTTTGGGCAGAAACTGGTTTTTCTCTACCAGACACTCAAAGTGGTTTTAGGTTGTACCCCGTACAAAGACTAAAAAAAATATGGTTCTTTACTACAAAATTTGAATTTGAAATCGAAGTGATTGTAAAAGCTGCGTGGCATGGAATTTCTGTGGTTTCTGTTCCAGTAAAAGTATATTATGCTCCAAAAGAAGAACGAATATCTCATTTTATACCAAGAATCGACAGCACTCGCATCAGTTTTTTAAATGCATATTTGGTAACATTGGCTTTACTTTTTTGGCATCCAGTGATGCTATTAAGAAAAATGACCTTTGCCAATTTCAAAAAAATATGGAGAAATGAAATTATTGCTTCACACGAAAGTGCAGAAAAGAAAGCCATTTCGGTAGCAGTTGGATTATTTTTTGGAATTGTTCCGATTTGGGGATTTCAATTTGGACTTGCAATTATTACCGCCATTTATTTTAAACTCAATAAATTTATTGTTGGCTTAACAGCGCAAATAAGTTTTCCTCCCCTCATTCCTTTTGTACTTTACTTCAGTGTAAAAACTGGTGAATTATTTTTAAACCAAGATGTCCATATTAGTTTAAATAAATTATTGAGTTTAGAAAGTTTAAAACAAACAATTTCCAATCTATATATATACTTTATTGGTGCAACCATTTTATCCATATTAGTTGCTATTTTTGGTTTTATAGTTACTTGGCTCATTTTAAAATCGCTAGGTTATCTCCAAAAATCAAAGTAATGAAATCTCCTTATCGTTACTTCATCATATACAAGCCATATAAAATGGTTTCACAATTTATAAGTCCTGATAAAGTAAATTTACTAGGGGATTTAAACTTTGATTTTCCTGAAGGAACGCACGCTGTTGGACGTTTAGACAACAATTCAGAAGGCTTACTTATTTTAACAACTAACAAAAAAGTAACTGCCCTTTTATTTCAAAGTGCAGTGCCTCATCAAAGGACCTATTTGGTACAAGTTGAAAAACATGTAACTCCAGAGCATTTATTGTTATTACAAACCGGAATAAAAATTAGAATAAAAGGTGGTGGTTATTATACAACTTTACCCTGTGACGTTACCATCATTGAAAAACCTAATAATTTACCAAAACGTGGCCACGAGTATCGGGAAGATTTACCTCACACTTGGTTAAAAATTTCTTTAACAGAAGGTAAGTACCATCAAATAAGAAAAATGGTGTCTAACGTTCACCACCATTGCAAGCGTTTAATTAGGGTCAGTATTGAAGACTTGGAATTAGGAAATTTAAATCCTGGAGAAGTTTTGGAAATGGAAGAAGAAGATTTTTTCAGAAAATTAAAAATCAATAACTGGGGGAATAATTTTGTTTAGGTTTATTTCAATTCCAATAAGTATATTTTATAATTTCACCAAATGCATACAAGCTATTGACATGATGCTTGGCTACATATTTTTACGCCCTTGTTGGTGAAAACGCCATTACTGTTCGGAAGATTAACATTGGAAATTTAATAAAAAATTATTCGATCAGCTAGTAGGTTAAAATTAATGTCATTATTTGTACTATGACTGCAAATAAACTATTAGAGCTTCTTCCCGATAATTTATTAGAGGAACTAGCAATTAAAACGGAAGTAAACAAATATTCTAAAAAATTACAAGGCGAAGTTATTTTCAAACTTTTACTGTACTGTCTAACCAATCATAAAAACAATAGTCTCAGAACGATGCAATCATCTTATGAATCAATTGTTTTTCAATACCTAAATGGAAATCCTAGTTCAAAAATTTCACATAGTTCCATAAGCGAAAGGCTAAATAGCATTAAGCCAGAGTATTTTGAATTATTATTTAACACTTGCGTAAGTACATATAAGAAAATATTAGGAAACGAAATAGATGATTTTTTAAAATTTGATTCGACAATTGTTACTGAATCAGCGAAACTTATGAATATTGGTTATGATACGGGTGGCGATTCGGTTAATCATAAACAAATAAAATTCACAATTGGATTTAATGAATTACCACTTGCGGTTGACTTTTATCATGAAAAAAGTTATACAAGTGAAAATAAAGCACTAAAAGAAACGATACTTAAAGTAAGTAACCAGAATGCAATAACCCTTTTTGATAAAGGGATAACTAGCAGAGACACATTTGATGATTTTTCAAACAAAGGTCTAAAATTCATTTCTAAAATCGGAAACAATTCTAAAATATAAATTGGAATTAAAAATGGTTAAAGAAACAAATTGAAACAAAAACATTAAAAATAAAATCAGATTCATGGTGTTATTTATTTGGAACAAATAAAGCAAAAACAAAGAATTTATATAGAATTGTAGAAGCTATTATCACAAAAACAAAAGAACCAATATTGTTTATTACAAACATAGAAGATATTGATACTATTGCTATTACGGAGCATTACAGAAAGCGCTGGGATATTGAAGTGTTTTTTAAATATATTAAACAAGAGTTGAATTTTTCAAAGTTTATATGTAGAACTGAAAACGGAATTAAAGTAGTTTTATACTCTACTTTAATTGTAGCAATCTTACTGCTAGTTTATAAAAAGCTAAATAAACTTAATAGTTTTAAAATGGCTAAACAAAAATTTGCAAGAGAGTTAGAGTATGAAATAGTGAAATTGATTATTGAACTAA
>JBKDJY010000017.1:0-7766 GCA_046345275.1 Bacteroidota bacterium | reverse complement strand
ATGCAGTACAAACTAATGGGTGAATTTGAATAGCCTTACCTTCAACTAATTGTGGTTCAAATGCTTGAATACCAAGTCGGTGCAGTGTTGGCGCACGGTTTAGTAATACCGGATGCTCAGCAATTACCTCTTCTAATACATCCCAAACTACTGGCCGAGCACGCTCAACCATTCGCTTTGCTGACTTTATATTTTGTGCATGATTTAAATCAACCAATCGCTTCATCACAAATGGCTTGAATAATTCAAGTGCCATCTGTTTTGGTAGACCGCACTGATGCAATTTAAGTTGTGGTCCCACAACAATTACTGAACGACCTGAGTAATCAACGCGCTTACCAAGTAAGTTTTGACGGAAACGTCCTTGCTTACCTTTTAATGAATCGGATAGAGATTTTAAAGGTCGGTTCGACTCTGTTTTAACAGCATTCGATTTACGAGAATTGTCGAATAATGAATCAACAGATTCTTGCAACATGCGTTTTTCATTACGCAAAATTACGTCTGGTGCTTTTATTTCTATTAACCTTTTTAATCGGTTATTGCGAATGATAACTCGGCGATATAAATCATTTAAATCAGAAGTTGCAAAACGGCCACCATCCAATGGAACCAAAGGACGTAATTCTGGTGGAATTACTGGAACTGTTTTTATGATCATCCATTCTGGACGATTTTCAATGTGATTATTTGCATTTCTGAATGCTTCAATCACTTGCAAACGTTTTAATGCTTCATTTTTACGCTGCTGAGAAGTTTCGGTGCTTGCTTTATGGCGTAGTTCGTATGATAATTCATCCAATTGCAAACGAGATAATAAATCTTGCAAGGCTTCTGCACCCATTTTTGCAATAAATTTATTAGGATCCGAATCATCTAATAATGCGTTTTCTTTAGGTAATGTTTCTAATAAGTTAAGGTATTCTTCTTCAGATAAAAAATCTAAATATTGTGTACCACCTTGTGCAGCGGCTCCTGCATTAATTACTACATAGCGTTCGTAGTAAATAATCATATCTAGTTTTTTTGTAGGCAAACCTAACAGATATCCGATTTTATTAGGTAATGAGCGGAAGTACCAAATATGAGCTACTGGAACTACTAAATTAACATGTCCCATCCGCTCTCTACGAACTTTTTTCTCAGTTACCTCAACACCGCAACGATCACAAATAATACCTTTATAGCGAATACGTTTATATTTCCCACAGTGACATTCATAATCTTTTACTGGACCAAAAATACGTTCACAAAACAAACCATCTCTTTCGGGTTTATAAGTTCTGTAATTAATTGTTTCTGGTTTTAAAACTTCCCCTGCACTACGCTGAAGAATAACTTCTGGAGAAGCTAGACTAATTGTAATTTTTGAGAAGTTTGATTTTACTTTGTTATCTTTTCTTAAAGCCATTTTATGTTTAGGTTTACGTGATAATAAATACTTTTAATTTTTCCCCATTCTCTAAACAAATAGAGAATGGTGCCATTTTTTAGTCAAGCGTTACATCTAATGCTAATCCACGTAATTCATGCATTAATACATTAAATGATTCTGGAATACCTGGAGTTGGAATGTTTTCGCCTTTTACAATGGCTTCATAAGCTTTCGCACGACCAATCACATCATCAGATTTAATCGTTAATAGCTCTTGTAAAACATTAGCAGCGCCATAAGCCTCCAAAGCCCAAACTTCCATCTCACCAAAACGTTGGCCACCAAACTGTGCTTTACCACCTAAAGGTTGCTGTGTAATCAATGAATATGGCCCTATTGAACGAGCATGCATCTTATCATCTACCATGTGACCTAATTTTAACATATAAATGATACCCACAGTAGCTGGTTGATCAAACTTCTCTCCAGTACCGCCGTCAATTAAATAAGTCCGGCCATATTGAGGTATACCTGCTTTTGTTGTGTATTCATCAATTTGTTCCATGGTAGCACCATCAAAGATTGGCGTTGAAAACTTTAACCCTAATTCTTTACCAGCCCAAGCTAACACCGTTTCATAAATTTGACCAATGTTCATACGAGAAGGTACTCCCAATGGATTTAAAACAATGTCAACAGGAGTTCCATCGTCTAAATAAGGCATGTCTTCATCACGAACAATACGGGCAACAATGCCTTTATTTCCATGACGACCCGCCATTTTATCACCTACTTTTAATTTACGTTTTTGAGCTATATATATTTTTGCTAATTGAACAATACCATTTGGTAACTCGTCGCCAACCGTAATTTGGAATTTAGCACGTTTGTATTGTCCAAGCAAATCATTTGATTTAATCATATAATTGTGCAATAGACGCTCAATTTGATCATTTTTATCCTTATCAGTTGTCCAATTACTTGGGTTTACCTCAGAGTAATCTACTTTTTCTAATAATTTTTGAGTGAACTTGGTTCCTTTCACGATAATCTCTTCCCCTAAAATATTAGAAACACCTTGAGAAGTACGACCATTAACTAATTCAAACAATTTTTCAATTAATTGATATTTTAAATTTGCAGCATTTTTATTATAATCTGCATCTAACTTGTCAATTAAAGGCTTTTCATCAGCTTTTTGTTTTTTATCTTTAATAGCACGAGAGAATAATTTTTTATCAACAATAACACCTTTTACTGAAGGAGAAACTCTTAAAGAAGCATCTTTAACGTCGCCAGCTTTATCTCCAAAGATTGCTCGTAATAGTTTTTCTTCGGGAGAAGGGTCAGTTTCACCTTTTGGAGTAATTTTTCCAATTAAAATGTCACCCTCTTTAACCTCAGCACCTATGCGAATAACTCCTTTTTCATCTAAATCTTTGGTAGCTTCTTCGCTTACATTTGGAATATCTGGAGTTAACTCTTCCATTCCACGCTTAGTGTCTCGAACTTCCAAAGAATACTCATCTATGTGAATAGACGTAAAGATATCATCACGAATGATTCTTTCTGAAATAACAATTGCATCTTCAAAATTGTAACCTTTCCAAGGCATGAACGCTACTTTTAAGTTTCTACCTAAAGCTAATTCACCCTTTTCAGTTGCGTAGCCATCACATAATACTTGGCCTTTAATGACTTTATCACCTTTTTTAACAATAGGTTTTAAATTCATGCATGTATTTTGATTGGTTTTTTGAAACTTAGTTAATTTATAAGTTTTTACATCGCCTTCAAAGCTTACTAGCTGCTCATCTTTAGATCTGTTGTAACGAATTGTGATTTCTCTCGCATCAACATATTCAACAATTCCATCGTTTTCAGCATTAATTAATACACGACTGTCTTCTGCTACACGAGCTTCGATACCAGTACCAACGATAGGTGCCTCCGGACGCAATAATGGAACTGCCTGACGTTGCATGTTAGAACCCATCAAAGCCCTGTTAGCATCATCATGTTCCAAGAAAGGAATTAGAGAAGCTGCTATTGAAGCGATTTGATTTGGAGCAACGTCCATTAAATTAACCTTAGTAGGCTCTATTACTGGAAAATCGCCTTCATAACGTGCAGTAATTTTATTATTAACAAAGTTTCCTTTTTCATCCAATTCTGCACTTGTTTGTGCAATATTTTTTTGATCCTCTTCCTCAGCAGTTAAATAAGTTATTGCCTTATTTACATCAACTTTACCGTTTGTTACTGTACGAAAAGGAGTTTCAATAAATCCTAATTTATTTACTTTTGCAAAAACACATAATGAAGAAATCAATCCAATGTTTGGTCCTTCTGGAGTTTCAATCGTACAAAGACGACCGTAGTGAGTGTAATGAACGTCACGCACCTCGAAACCTGCACGTTCACGAGATAAACCTCCTGGCCCTAGTGCCGAAAGACGACGCTTATGCGTAATCTCAGATAAAGGATTGGTTTGATCCATGAACTGCGATAATTGATTCGTTCCAAAGAATGAATTAATAACAGAAGATAATGTTTTAGCATTAATCAAATCGGTCGGAGTAAATACCTCGTTATCACGAACGTTCATACGTTCACGAATGGTACGAGCCATACGAGCTAAACCAACACCAAATTGAGAGAATAATTGCTCACCAACAGTACGAACACGACGGTTAGATAAATGATCTATATCGTCCACATCCGTTTTAGAATTAATCAATTCAATCAAATATTTCATGATTAAAATAATATCTTCTTTCGTTAAAACACGAATATTCATCGGAATATCAATGTTTAATTTTTTATTGATACGGAAACGACCAACTTCTCCTAAATCATAACGTTTGTCAGAGAAAAATAATTTATCAATAACACCACGAGCAGTTTCTTCATCAGGTGGTTCAGCATTACGAAGCAATCTGTAGATATACTCGATAGCTTCTTTTTCGGAGTTAGTTGAATCTTTTTGTAAAGTATTGTATATTATAGCAAAGTCTGCTGTATTTACGTCTTCTTTATGCAAGATGATTGATTTAACACCTGCATCAACAATTAAATCGATGTGAGAGTCATCTAAAACCGTTTCACGATCTAAGATAACTTCATTACGCTCAATTGATACAACTTCTCCAGTATCCTCATCTACGAAATCTTCAATCCATGTTTTTAAAACACGAGCTGCTAATCTACGACCAACTTCACGTTTTAAACCTGCTTTCGAAACTTTCACTTCATCAGCAAGACCAAATATTTCTAAAATTTGTTTATCACTTTCAAAACCAATAGCACGCAACAAAGTTGTTACAGGTAATTTTTTCTTACGATCAATGTAAGCATACATGACATTATTAATGTCTGTTGCAAACTCAATCCAAGAACCTTTGAAAGGAATAACACGTGCACTATATAATTTAGTACCATTTGCGTGACGGCTTTGACCGAAGAACACGCCTGGAGAACGGTGTAACTGAGAAACTATAACACGTTCAGCACCATTGATTACGAAAGAACCTTTTGGTGTCATATACGGAATTGTTCCCAAATAAACGTCTTGCACAATGGTTTCAAAATCTTCATGTTCAGGGTCAGTACAATAAAGCTTTAGTTTTGCTTTTAAAGGCACTGAATAAGTTAATCCGCGGCTAATACACTCTTCAAGAGCATAGCGAGGTGGATCAACGAAATAATCCAAAAATTCTAACACGAAATTATTTCTGGCATCAGATATTGGAAAATTTTCAGCAAATACGCGGAATAAACCTTCGTTTTTGCGATTATCAGGTGTTGTTTCTAATTGAAAGAAATCCTGAAAAGATTTTACTTGGATATCCAAGAAATCTGGATATTCAATTGGGAATTTATTCGAAGAGAAATTAATTCTCTGTGATTTTTTGATTTGTGTAGCCAAGGTAATTAAGTTATTGAGTTAGTATTCTTAAAAGATTCACGACAAATTACAAAAACAGAAAGAAGCGTTAAGGCTTGCTGATAGGCAATAAAACCTTAACGCTTAATTTTTTATATAATTACTTTACTTCTACCTTTGCACCAGCTTCTTCTAAAGTCTTTTTAATAGATTCAGCTTCTTCCTTAGATATACCTTCTTTTACTGGTTTTGGAGCACCATCAACCAAATCTTTAGCTTCTTTTAAACCTAAGCCAGTTAAGTCTTTAACAACTTTTACCACTCCTAGTTTAGCTGCGCCAGCTTCAAGTAAAATTACATCAAATGATGTTTTTACTGCTGCTGCATCTGCTCCACCTGCTCCGCCAGCAGATACTACTACTGCTGCAGCAGCTGGTTCGATTCCGTATTCATCTTTTAATACTGTTGCTAATTCTTGAACTTCTTTAACTGTCAAGTTTACCAATGTTTCAGCTATTGCTTTTACGTCTGCCATTTTTTCTATTTTAAATTTATTAGTTATTAGTTTATTTTCTTTGTTTACCCTAAGTAAACTTTCATTTTTTGTTCAGTATCAATTTAAGCTGCTTCGTTTTCTTGAGTTTTATTTTCTAATCCACCAAGTACACGTTGAATAGGAGATTGAAGTAATGCGATAACATCTGCGATTAATTCGTTTTTCGACTTTAATGCCGACAACGTTTCTAATTTATCATCACCAATAAATATCGTTTCTTCAACATAAGCTGCTTTTAATTGAGGTTTATCAGTGCCTTTACGAAATTCTCTAATGAGTTTAGCAGGAACATTAGATGTCTCTGCTAAAATTAAAGCAGTTTGGCCTTTTAGTGTTGGTATAAGTTGTGCAAGATTACTATCATTAGCTCGTTCTAAAGCTTTCGCTAATAAAGTATTTTTAACAACAGATATCTTTACGTTTTTTTCATAAAAAGTACGACGTAACTGATTAACCTTTTCTACTGACAAAGAAGAACAGTCTGCTAAATAGATTTTATTATTAGCATTCAAAATGCTAAGCAAACGATCTATTTCTTGTGTTTTTTCTTTTTTGTTCATTACAATAATGTTTGTTTAAATTAATTAAATGTTTTTGAATCGATTTGAATACTACCGCTCATTGTACTACTAATGTATACTGATTTCACGTAAGTACCTTTGGCAGAAGATGGTTTTAATTTGACAATAGCTTGTAAAACTTCTGCCGCATTTTCGCTTATTTTTTGAGCATCGAACGATACTCTTCCAATACCTGCATGCACAATTCCCGCTTTATCAACTTTGAAGTCAATTTTACCACCTTTCGAATCGGTTACAGCTTTACCAATATCCATGGTAACTGTTCCAGTCTTAGGGTTTGGCATTAATCCACGAGGACCTAGTACACGACCTAATGCGCCAACTTTACCCATTACTGAAGGCATCGTGATGATGACATCTACATCTGTCCATCCGTTTTTAATTTTTTCGATGTATTCGTCTAATCCAACGTAATCCGCACCTGCGGCTTTAGCTTCTGCTTCCTTATCAGGCGTAACAATTGCTAAAACACGCAAAACTTTACCAGTTCCATGAGGTAAGGTAACAGTTCCACGTACCATTTGATTAGCTTTACGAGGATCAACTCCTAAACGGATCGCGAGATCCACCGATGCATCAAATTTTGTAGTTGTAATTTCTTTCACAACTTTTGAGGCTTCAGCAACAGTATATACTTTGTTCGAATCGAACTTAGTATTTGCCGCTTTTCTTTTTTTAGTTAACGTTGCCATTTTTTAAAGCTTGTTTTTGATTAATAATTAATTAAATTAGTGTTTAACAGGAGCCTCCCCAGTAGTTGTGATTCCCAAGCTACGAGCTGTACCTGCAACCATTGACATTGCCGATTCAATTGTAAAACAATTCATGTCAACAATTTTATCAGTTGCAATGGTTCTGATTTGATCCCAAGAAATGGTACCTACTTTTTTACGGTTGCTTTCACCTGAGCCTTGTTTAATTTTAGTAGCTTCTAAAATTTGAACTGCAACTGGTGTACGTTTGATAATAAAATCAAATGTTTTATCAGCGTATACATTAATCAAAACTGGTAACACTTTACCTGCTTGTTCTTGGGTTCTAGCATTAAATTGCTTACAGAACTCCATGATGTTTACACCCTTAGAACCTAGTGCAGGTCCTACTGGTGGTGCAGGATTAGCGGCGCCTCCTTTAATTTGCAGCTTTACAAAACCAGCTACTTCTTTCGCCATATTACTTATTTTATTTATTTTGTTCTGGTGCTTAACGGGAAGCGAAGCGTAACCTTATAAGATTACGTTAAACACCAAAAGCGCGTTTATTCTTTTTCTACTTGCATATAGCTCAACTCCACAGGAGTCTTGCGTCCAAAAATCTTAACACTAACAGTTAACTTCTTTTTGTCTTCGTTAATCTCTTCCACTATAG
>JBKDJY010000016.1:0-32186 GCA_046345275.1 Bacteroidota bacterium | reverse complement strand
GGTTAAGTTCTATAATTAACAGCTTTAATTTTAATTGATTTATATAGATACAACAACAAATTTTTTAATTTCCTATGTAAAGTCCTTTGAATAATACATTTCAATATGCACGTGTTTTCTATTTTTGATTCCCTTAAGATGCTTATATGTCAAGGAAATTATTTTATATACTCTTAATAACCATATTTAGGAACAATATAAAGAGCTGTTATTTATAGAACTTAACCACTGGTAATAATTTTACCTGCGTTGCTTTATCCCAAAATATTCAAATAATAATTCTATTGAACGAAGTTTAGAAGCGGGCTCAGTCATTCGCATAATAACTAAATCCAAAAGCAAAGTGTTTTTTACTTTATCCAGACCTATTACGATCAATAGTTTAGATAACAGCTCATACAGGAAGGTATAGTAAACACCTAAGAACTCCGTCTGAGCAAGATTCAGAATGTTTGTTGATTGTTTTCGTAAAGATTGAGTTGCTTAGAAATTTTTTCAATAAATTCATTGTCAAGAATCAGCAAAGCAGTTTTCTCCTCCTCATTAAGAGCTGTCCCAGATATGTCTAATGATTATTCTTTTTCTATTTTCTATCCGATATACTTGTATAGAAACAGAACTTGCTGAATACTTTATTTGCCTAATTTTATACAATCCGCTCGATTAGGTCAGTAAATTACAAAAGATCAGAGTTCAATCAATTCAGAATAAGCAATTTACATTTCTTAAAAGAAAGGGGTGGACAAGTCGTGAAAAAATGGTATTTTTGGGCGATTTTTAAAAAAACAATAAATTCTAACAAATGGAGCAAGCAATAGCACAAAAAGGACATCCAAAGGGACTTTGGGTATTATTTGGAACCGAAATGTGGGAGCGTTTTAATTTTTATGGCATGCGTGCCATATTAACTTTATTTATGGTCAATTCCTTATTGTTGAAGGAAGCAGATTCATCATTAATATATGGAGGGTTTCTAGGCCTATGTTATTTAACACCAATGCTAGGTGGCTTTATTTCTGATCGTTTTTTTGGAAATAGAAATTGTATTTTATTAGGAGGCATCATGATGGCAATTGGCCAACTCACTTTATTTGCAAGCGCTTCAGTGTTTGATTCAAGTTTAGAATTTTCAAAAACATTATTATGGATCGCTTTAACCATTATTATTTTCGGAAATGGTTTTTTTAAACCAAACATTTCAAGCATGGTTGGTAGCCTGTATCCTAAACAAGAAAAAAATAAATTAGATACGGCCTTTACAATATTTTATATGGGTATAAATTTAGGGGCATTTTTAGGTCAATTGATTTGTCCGATTCTTGGAGACGTAAAGGATTCTAGTGGAGTGAGAGACGTTCATGCATTTAAATGGGGATTTTTGGCGGCATCATTAGCCATGTTAATTGGATCAGCAGTTTTTTATTTATTGAAAAACAAATATGTTGTTACTCCTGAAGGTAAGCCTTTGGGTGGGTTGCCTAAACACAATGATTCATCTCACTATGAAGAGGGTGAGGCTCAAAAAGCTGTTTTTTCTAAGTTGTCATTAATTATAGCTGCAATTTCATTTGTTATTTTGTTTTTTATCTTCAGATATTTATTAGCTGGTTCAAATCCCGTTAAAACAATCATATATCCCATTATTTATTCGTTAGGCTTGACTTTAGCTGGTTTAATTATTTCCGATAAATCTTTAACCAAGGTTGAATTACAAAGAATTTTAGTAATTTATATAGTTGGCTTTTTTATTATATTTTTTTGGGCGGCCTTTGAACAAGCGGGCTCATCTTTAACATTTATTGCCGACAATCAAACTGATAGACATATTTTTGGTTGGGAAATGCCGCCAAGTATGGTTCAAATTTTTAATGGGGTGTTTGTTTTTGCATTTGCTTTTCCTTTTAGTATACTTTGGGATAAATTAAGAGCAAAAGGAAAAGAACCTCTATCCACCGTAAAACAAGCAATTGGGTTAGGATTAATTGCCGTTAGTTATTTTATTATAGCTCATAATGTTAAAGATTTAGGAAACAGTGGTTTGTTGGGTATTCAATGGTTAATTCTTTTATATCTAATACAAACTTTTGCTGAACTTTGTTTATCTCCAATTGGTTTATCATTAGTTGGTAAACTTTCTCCAAAACGTTTTGCTTCTTTATTATTTGGAGTTTTCTTTTTGTCAAATGCAGCAGGTTATGCATTAGCAGGATCTTTGGGTGCACTAATTCCTGCAACAGGTGATAAATTTAAAAAGGCTCAAGAATTAGGGATAGACTTACAAGCAATTTTAAATAAAACATTAACGCCAACTGCCGATCAAATCAAACTGCTTGATGAAAATCAAATTAGTACAATTAATCCTGTATTTGTAGGTTTTGAAATTCATAATTTATTTGAGTTTTTTATGGTTTTTGTTATCCTAACAGGTGTCTCTGCTATTATTTTATTTTCTTTAACGCCAGTGTTAAAAAAATTAATGCACGGCGTTAAATGATGCTTAAATTGAAATGATTTCTAAACCTCTCTAAACTTCTTAGAGAGGTTTTTTATTATAAAAAATTACGATGGAAAAACAACTCACATTAGAAGAAATACAAAACTTTAAAGGAAAATATCCCCAACAAATTTGGCCATTATTTTTTAGTGAAATGTGGGAACGCTTTTCTTTTTATGGAATGCGCGGCATGTTGGTTTTCTTTATGGTAAACCAACTAAATTTTAATGAAGTTATTGCCAATTTGCAATACGGAGCCACACAAGCTTTTGTTTATGCCTTCACATTTGTAGGAGGTTTATTTGCAGATAAAATTTTAGGCAAACGACGGTCTTTGTATTGGGGTGGTATTTTAATGATTATAGGAAGCATTTTATTGGCAATAAATCCAAGCGCTTTCTTTTTTTTAGGAATTGCATTCAACGTGGTTGGAACTGGTTTTTTTAAACCTAATATTTCAAGCATGGTAGGAAATTTGTACAAAGACGGCGATCACAGAATGGACGCAGGTTTTATGTTATTTTACGCAGGTGTCAATGCTGGAGCCTTTTTTGGCGGATACGCATGCATAACCATAGGAAAAGGGGAAATGCTATCTTCATTGTGTCCTGAATATTTACGTTGGAATGTAGCATTTGGATTATCATCTATATTTATGATCATTAGTCTATTAACCTTTATACAAACTCAAAAAAAATTAGGTAATATCGGGTTATCTCCTTTGTTACATTTATCAAAAAACAAGCGCAGAACTCAGGAAATAATAACCTTTACGAGCTCGTTAATTGCTGTTCCAATAATTATGTTTATGGTTTCAAAAACCCAATATACGGATTGGTTTATGTATATTATAGGACCTTTGGCTGTTTTATACGTTTTTTATGAGATGAAAAATTTTTCACTAGTTGAAAATAAAAAGCTGATTGCAGCCTTGTTGTTTATGATTTTCTCTATTTTCTTTTGGGCTTTTTTCGAACAAAGTGGTGGTTCATTAAGCATTTTTGCGGCAAATAATTTAAGCCATTCTGTGCTTGGAATTCCACTAGATCCAAATGGTGTAAACAATTCTTCAAATTCGTTATATGTTATTATTTTTGCCACGCCATTGGGTTTGTTATGGCTATGGTTAGCTAATCGAAAAGCTGAACCTAATACCATTGTTAAATTTGGCGTAGGATTTATATTTTTAGCATTGGGATTTTATATCTTTTATACCAGTAAATTCTTTAGTGACGAAAATGGTATATCTTCTTTAGGTCTTTTTGCTTTTGGATGGTTTATCATCACTTTTGGAGAGTTATGTCTTTCTCCTATTGGAACTTCAGCAATGAACAAATTATCTCCTCAAAAATTGCAAGCTGTTATTATGGGAATGTGGTATTTAGCAAGTGCATATGGACAATATTTTGCTGGTTTGTTAGGCGCCAATATTGCTAAAGCTTCCGAAAACGCAACAAACTTTGAAAAACTATCAATTTACGCGGATGGATATAGAGAATTGGCTATTTACGCCCTCATTGCTGGCATTTTTTTGATTGTTATTTCACCTTTTGTTAAGAAATTAATGGGCAATGTTAAATGAAACTTGTTTTTAAGAATGATTAATCAAACAACCAGATAATAGAATTACCAAGCTTTTTCAATAATGGACAACAAGCGGAATCGTTTTTTTTAACCCGTCTCAATTTAATGGAGGGCTTGTCTTTTTAAAACAAAAATAAACATCAATGAAATAAGTCAGTTTGAGATGGCGTTCGAATTAGTTTACTTTTTCCGGAGGCTAATCGAAAGTAATTTTTAATTTTCATGACAATTTTTTATTAACCATTTCCTTTTTCATCTAAAAAATAAAATAATTTATCTAATTTTTTTATAAAAAAAAGATATTATATCTAATTATATTTATATTTGTAGAAAATTAATATTAAAGATGAATATTGTTAGGGTAGTAGTTGCTGACGAAAGTCATTATGATTTTGTAGAACAAATTTGTGCTGAAATGGAGTCTTCTGCTAAAGTCAGAGGAACAGGCATAGCCAAGCGTTCTCCAGATTACATCAAGCAAAAAATAAAAGAAGGAAAAGCAGTGATTGCTTTAGATAATAATAACCAATGGGCTGGTTTTTGTTACATTGAAGCTTGGCAATCTGGTGAGTATGTGGCTAATTCAGGATTAATTATTTCACCAGTATTTAGAAATCTTGGGATAGCAAAAAGAATTAAGAAAAAAATATTTGAATTATCACAAACAAAATATCCTAATTCTAAAATATTTGGTCTAACAACAGGTTTAGCTGTTATGAAGATAAATTCCGAATTGGGTTACGAACCTGTTACATATTCCGAATTAACAAGCGATGAGCAGTTTTGGAGTGGTTGTAAGAGCTGTGTTAACTATTCAATTTTAACCAGTAAGGATTTTAAAAATTGTTTATGTACCGCCATGTTATATAAACCCAGCGAGCAAAAACAAAATCAAAAAAAAACACTTACACCTGTTAGAAATATCATAGAGAAAACCAAAGCACTTAATGTATTATCACATTTAACAAAATTAAAGCAATTAGTATTTTTCAAAATAAAAACAAATCCTTTATGAATCAACTTGTTTTAGCCTATAGTGGAGGTCTTGATACAACATATTGTGCCGTATACCTTAGTAAAATAAAAAAATACAATGTCCATGCTATTACTGTTAATACTGGCGCATTCAGCGAAACTGATATTTTGGAGTTAGAAAAAAAAGCTTTGTCGTTAGGATTAACTTCATATAAATGCATTGATGTAAGAAAAGAATATTATGATAAATGTATCAAGTATCTCATTTTCGGTAATGTTTTAAAAAATGGAACTTATCCTTTGAGTGTAAGTGCCGAAAGAGTTGTACAAGCAATTACTGTAGCGGAATATGCTAAAAGTTTAAAAATTAACACCATCGCTCATGGAAGTACTGGTGCAGGAAACGACCAAGTTAGGTTTGATATGATTTTTCAACACGTTATTCCAAACGCAAAAATTATTACACCCATTAGAGATGAAAAATTAAGTAGAGAGGAAGAAATTTCTTTTTTGAAAAGCCATCAAGTGGTTTATGATTTTGTGAAGGCAACATACAGTATAAATAAAGGTATTTGGGGAACTTCTGTTGGAGGAAAAGAAACGTTAACATCCCACCAATATTTACCAGAAGATGCTTGGCCAACGCCTGTTAATCAAACTCAACAAAAAGATTTAACACTGAGTTTTGTAAAGGGCGAATTAAAAAAAATTGATGGCAAGGAATTTAATCACCCCGTTGAAGCCATCGAGTATATTCAAAAAATAGCTCAACCTTTCGGCATCGGAAGAGATATACATGTGGGCGATACAATTATTGGGATAAAAGGCCGTATTGGTTTTGAAGCAGCAGCACCATTAATCATTATTAAAGCACATCATTTATTAGAAAAACATGTACTTACCAAATGGCAATTATCATGGAAAGATCAATTAGCATCCTGGTATGGAAATTGGCTTCATGAAGGTCAAATGCTTGATCCAACCATGAGAGACATTGAAGCTTTTTTTATCAGTTCACAAAAAATGGTAACGGGTGATGTATACGTTAGCTTATTACCCCATCGATTTATTTTAACTGGAATTAAAAGTGCACATGATTTGATGTCGAGTAAATTTGGTAGTTATGGAGAAATGAACGAAGGTTGGAATGGAGAAGATGTGAAAGGTTTTACTAAAATATTTGGCAATCAAACATCTATTTATCATCAAATAAATAACAGTGACAGCAATGGGTAAAATAAAAGTTGGAATTGCTGGAGGTGCTGGTTATACTGGAGGAGAGTTAATTCGAATATTAATTAATCATACACATGTTGAGATTGTTTTCGTGCATAGCAGAAGCAATGCAGGTTCATTTGTTTCGGATGTTCACAAAGATTTATTGGGCGATACGGATTTGAAATTTGTTGATTCATTGCAACACAAATGTGATGTTGTTTTTTTGTGTGTGGGTCATGGCGAAGCAAAAAAGATAATTTCAGAATTTGATAATACTGTAAAAATTATTGATTTAAGTCAGGACTATAGAATTGAATCTGATATTCATCGCCAATTTACTTATGGTTTACCAGAATTGAATAAAGAAAAAATTCTCAAAGCACATAATATCGCTAATCCTGGTTGTTTCGCTACGGCTATTCAATTGGCTTTGTTACCACTCGCAAAACATCATTTATTAAATTCTAATATCCATATTTCATGTACAACCGGTTCAACTGGTGCAGGACAATCATTAAGCGAAAGTTCACATTTTAGTTGGAGACAAAATAATTTATCAATATATAAAGCATTTACCCATCAACATTTGGCAGAAATAAATAAAAGCGTCAAACAATTGCAACACGATTTTAAAAAAGAAATCATCATCATTCCACAAAGAGGCTCATTTACCAGAGGAATTTTAGCAAGCATCGTCATCGAAAATGAATCTAGTGCCAATCAATTAATAGAAATTTTCAACTCATATTACGCAAATCATCCATTCGTTTATATTAGTGATAAAAGCATAAATTTAAAGCAAGTTGTTAATACAAATAAATGTTTGTTGTACCTTGAAAAATACAATAATCAATTGATGATCGTAAGCGTCATTGATAATTTGCTAAAAGGCGCTTCAGGTCAAGCAGTTCAAAATATGAACATCATGTTTGGCCTTGATGAAACAACGGGATTAAAACTAAAAGCATCTGCATTTTAAATTTAAAAATAATAACTATACATGACATCATTTGACGTTTATTCAATTTTTGATATCGAAATCACAAAAGCTTTTGGTTCTACTTTGTGGGATGCTGAGGGAAATACCTATTTGGATTTATATGGCGGACATGCTGTTATTTCGATAGGGCACAGCCAACCTGATTATGTAAAAGCAATTACCAACCAATTAAATAATATTGGTTTTTATTCAAACTCTGTAAAAATTAATTTACAAAATGAGTTAGCCCAAAAATTAGGTGATTTATCTGGATACGATGATTACCAGCTGTTTTTATGCAATTCAGGGGCTGAAGCCAACGAAAACGCTTTTAAATTAGCTTCATTTCAAAATGGACGTAAAAAAATTATTGCCTTTACGGCTTCATTTCATGGTCGTACTTCACTGGCAGTTGCCACAACAGATAATAAAAATATAGTTGCTCCTGTAAATGAAAACAATCAAGTTGTTTTTGTACCTTTTAATAATATCAATGATATCGAAAACGCAATAGATGATACAACTTGCGCAGTAATTATAGAAGGCATACAAGGAGTAGGCGGAGTGAATGTTCCAACAATTGATTTTTTAAAAAGAATAGAAAAAAAATGTCATGAAAACGGAGTTATATTAATCTTAGATGAAGTGCAATCTGGTTATGGAAGGTCAGGAAAATTTTTCGCACATCAATATGCAGACATTAAGCCTGATATTATTACGATTGCAAAAGGAATGGGAAATGGTTTCCCTATTGGAGGAGTATTGATTAACCCTAAAATTAAACCAAAAAAAGAAATGTTGGGAACCACGTTTGGTGGAAATTACTTAGCTTGTGCAGCAGCCATTTCAGTATTAGATGTTATTAAAAAAGAAAATTTAATTGGTAATGCTTTCAAGCTTGGTGAATATTTAAAAGAAGAACTAAAATCAATCCCTCAGATAAAAGAAGTGAGGGGAATGGGATTAATGATTGGCATTGAATTATTTGAACCATGTGCTGAAATACGCAAAGAACTTTTATTTAAACATCATGTATTTACTGGTTCTGCTTCTAATAAAAACACCATTCGTATTTTGCCTTCATTGGCTATAAAAAAAGAAGAGATTGATGTTTTTGTAAAAGCATTAAAATCTACCCTAATTAAACAAAATTAAAATGAAATATTTTACAAGTGTTAATGACGTTTCAAATGTAACGGATTTAATAAAAACAGCCTTGACGATTAAAATCAATCCTTTTGAAAATTCTGAATTAGGAAAGAATAAAACCATAGGATTGATATTTTTTAATTCGAGTTTAAGAACACGTTTAAGCACTCAAAAAGCAGCCATGAATTTAGGCATGAGGGTAATCGTTATGAATGTTGGCAGTGAAGGTTGGGCTTTAGAATATGAAGAAGGCGCTATCATGAACGGAAACTCAGTTGAGCATATCAAAGATGCAGCAGCTGTAATGGGTTTGTATTGTGATGTCATTGGCATCAGATGTTTCCCTAATTTAGTAAATAGAATAGATGATTATAATGAAAAAATATTTTCACAATTTATAAAATATAGCAAAGTTCCATTGTTTAGTATGGAGTCAGCTACCTTACATCCTTTGCAAAGTTTAGCAGACATGATGACCATCAGTGAACATAAAAAAACTAATAAACCAAAAATTGTTTTAACATGGGCACCCCACATAAAATCATTACCTCAAGTGGTAGCAAATTCATTTGCAGAATGGACTTTAAAATGTGATTATGATTTAACAATTACCCATCCTAAGGGATTAGATTTGTGCCAAGATTTTACCAAAGGAGCCACCATTGAACATGATCAAACAAAAGCATTGAAGGATGCTGATTTTGTTTATGTGAAAAATTGGTCTTCATATTTGGATTACGGAAAAGTAGATGCAAATCATAACGACTGGTTATTAAACAATAAAAAATTGGAAATAACCAATCAAGCAAAAATCATGCATTGCTTGCCTGTGAGAAGAAATGTTGAATTATCAGATGAATTATTAGATGGCCCAAATTCATTAATATTAGCTCAAGCAGAAAATAGAGTTTATGCCGCACAAGCTGTTATAAAGCAATTGCTAGAATCTAATTCTTAGTTCATGAAGAAATTACACATATTAAAAATAGGTGGAAATATAATTGATGACCCAACTCAACTCAATAGATTTATCCAGCATTTTTCTGAAATAAATGAATTAAAAATTTTAATTCATGGTGGTGGAAAATTAGCAACAGAACTTGCTCATAAATTAGGTATCAAACAAACGTTGATTGAAGGAAGAAGAATAACAGATTCTGAAACATTAAATATTACAGTGATGGTTTATGTTGGATTAATTAATAAAACCATCGTAGCAAAATTGCAAGCTCATAACAATAATGCCATTGGGTTTTGTGGTGCAGATGGGAATTTAATTAAAAGTAAAAAAAGAGAAAATGCTGAAATTGATTATGGCTATGTGGGAGATATTATTGAGCATGGAATAGATGTAAAGCAATTTGAACAATTATTGGAAACGAGCAAAATCCCTGTCATCAGTCCAATTACGCATGATGGAAAAGGAAATTTATTAAATACCAATGCTGATACAATGGCGTCTAAAATTGCAATTGCCTTATCATCTTTTTATGACGTACATTTAACGTATTGTTTTGAAAAAAATGGCGTCTTGTTGGATGTAGAAAATGATGAGTCTTTTATTCCCATTTTAAAAAAAGCAGACTATTTTAATCTAAAAAAAGAACATACCATTTCAAAAGGGATGATCCCTAAGTTAGACAACGCATTTTCTGCCATAGAAAATGGTGCAAAGCAGGTAACCATTTGCCATGCAAAAAACATTTCAAAACAAATGGAAAATATGAGAGGAACTCAATTGCTAAAAGGATGAAGGAGCTAAAAGATGAAGTAATTTTATTACTAAAGCAATTGATACAAATAGAATCCTTTAGTAAAACTGAAGATAAAACAGCCAATGCCATCGAAGAATTTTTTAAGAAAAAAAAAATTGAATCGATTCGTCTTTTAAATAATGTTTGGGTAAAAAATAAAAATTTTGATTCAACTAAGCCAACCATTTTATTAAACTCTCATCATGATACTGTTAAACCAAATTCTCAATACACTAAAAATCCATTTGAACCAATATTAGAAGAAGGAAAATTATTTGGGTTAGGAAGTAATGACGCCGGTGGACCATTGGTAGCTTTATTGGCTTGTTTTTTACATTTTTATGATCGTACAGACTTAAAGTTTAATTTAATTTTTGCAGCTACAGCTGAAGAAGAAATTTCGGGAAAAAACGGCATTGAAATTCTTGTTCCGCACTTAGGCGATATTTATTTTGGCATTGTTGGTGAACCTACAAAAATGGATATTGCCATTGCCGAAAAAGGTTTATTGGTAATTGATTGTATAGCTAATGGAATTTCTGGTCATGCAGCAAGAGATGAAGGCGACAATGCCATTTACAAAGCATTAAAAGATATAGAATGGTTTAGAACATTTAAATTTCAAAAAGTTTCAGAAACACTTGGCCCTATAAAAATGACCGTGAGCATTATTAATGCTGGATTACAACATAATATCGTTCCTGATACTTGTAGTTTTACGGTTGACATTAGAACGACTGATTTATATTCTAACGAAGAAGTTTTGGAAATAATTAAAAAAAATATTTCATCCGTTGTACAACCTCGTTCCGTGAGATTAAGACCGAGTTCAGTAAGTAAAGATCATCTGATGGTCAAAGCTGGATTAAAATTGAATAGAAAACTTTATGGTTCACCAACCACATCTGATCAAGCCTTGATGAATTTTTCAACTTTTAAAATGGGCCCAGGAGATTCAGCAAGATCTCATACTGCTGATGAATATATTTACATTAAAGAAATAGAAGAAGGCATTGACATTTATATACAACTCATCAATCAATTTAATGAAACCTATGCATCATAAAAACTAAATGATTTATGCTAGGCAACAATTAAAAAATAAATTAGATACATGAAACATCCTTGTTTTCCTCAAGTACCGAAACAAATGATTAAACTGGATATTCCATGTGACAATAAAAAAAATAAATTAGATACATGAAACTTTGGCAAAAAAATACATCAACTGTAATTTCCGATATTCAAAAGAAAATAGAAAAATTCACCATTGGAAGTGATAAAGAATGGGATTTATACTTAGCACAGTCGGATGTAATAGGTTCATTAGCACACGCTACAATGCTTCAATCCATAGGTTTAATAACTTTAGAAGAACTAAATTTATTGAAAGAAGGATTAATGGATATTTCAACATCGATTGAAAAAGGCCAATTTATAATAGAAGATGGTGTTGAAGACGTTCACTCTCAAATAGAAATATTATTAACAAAAAATAAAGGAGAAGTTGGTAAAAAAATTCACAGTGGAAGATCTCGGAATGATCAATCTTTGTTGGATATAAAATTATTTATTAAACAAGAAATTAAAGTAATTTCCGAAAAAACAAAATTACTATTCGAAACATTGATTGCTTTGAGTGAAAAGCATAAAGATGTATTACTCCCTGGTTATACACATATGCAAATAGCCATGCCATCTTCTTTTGGTTTATGGTTTGGCGCTTATGCTGAAAGTTTAAGCGATGATTTAGAATTATTAATTGCAGCTTACCACGTTGCCAATAAAAATCCACTTGGCTCTGGAGCGGGATACGGTTCTTCTTTTCCGCTCGATAGGCAAAAAACAACGGACTTGTTAGAATTTGAAAGCATGAATTACAATGTTGTATATGCACAAATGACTAGAGGTAAAGTAGAAAAAATTACCTCGATGGCATTGTCTTCCATTGCCGCAACGCTTTCAAAACTTTCAATGGATGTGTGTTTGTATATGAATCAAAATTTTGGATTTATAACTTTTCCAAATGAATTAACCACTGGAAGCAGTATTATGCCACATAAAAAAAATCCTGATGTGTTTGAATTAGTAAGAGCCAAATGCAACAGAATTCAAGCACTACCAAACGAATTAACATTATTAATAAATAATTTACCTTCAGGGTATCACCGTGATATGCAATTAACTAAAGAATGTTTATTTCCAGCAATCATCGAGATAAAAAATTGCATGGATATTTTAGTATTAATGTTTGAGCATTGCATCATAAAAACTGACATTATCACTGATCCGAAATATAAAAATATATTTACGGTTGAGGTAGTTAATAATTTGGTTTTGTCTGGTGTTCCATTTCGAGATGCCTATAAAGAAGTGGCTTTACAAGTTGAAAACGGTACATTTAAACCTGAAACAAATTTAAATCATGTTCATGAAGGAAGTACTGGGAATTTATGCAACGAAAATATTAAAGCTTTGTTTTATAAAAAATTGGAGCAAATACGTTGATGTGAATGCTAATCATTTTCCAAATTCGAAATAGGATCATAAAGGGAGTTTTTATTTGATATTTCTGAAATAGACTTAACAATAAGTATACATTACTCAAGTTAATTTCGTTTTTTCAATTTTCGATTAGCCATGGCTCAAACTATAAAGACTCTCATAAAAAAAAACAAACTTGCATTCGATTCAAAATTTTACATAGAATCTCTGAGTTTATCATATATTCTGATTAATAAAGCCTTAAAACAAGTTGTAAAGGATCATTTTAAAATCGCATTAAATGATCATAAATTAAAAACGAGTGATTTAATTTCTCAAATAAAAAAAGAATTCATTAAAAATCCAGGTGTAAAAATTAGAATTACTAAAACAGCGGTGAGGGATATTGAATATTTTTTAAAATTATATAAATCCCTTTATAAAGAATTAAAATATCAATACCCCGAAAAAAAGATTGAAGATACGGCTAACCTTGGCATCAGTTGCCTTGTTATTTTAAATACGAGTTTAATAAAAATAAAGAACTCAGCGTTTAATTAACAATTCCTTAATATTGAATTAAGATTAACTTTAACTAAGTTTTGTTTTTTTGTAGAGTTATTTAGAATACAAAAAATGAAATTTAAAATAGTTTTTAGCTTAGTTGTCTTCTTTAACTTACCTTTTTTAAGTGCTGTAGCCAGCAAGAATCCAGTCGAAAGAACAATTATTTTGAGTGGAAAAATTATTGATACAAATAATAATGAGTTTTTGTCTGGAGTTAGTATAAACGTAACCGATTGCGAGAAAACGATTTACTCTGATTTAAACGGAAATTTTTTCATATACATCAAAGTAAAATCTGCTGAAAATTTTAAATTAGAGTTTTCTCAAGTTGGATATCAGTCCAAAACGCTTAATATGTCAGATTTAACGGGTCAAACGAATAATTTAGAAATTTTATTGACAGAAGATAAGCAAAGTTCAATGTAAAGTTAAGGTTAAATTCTTGTTAAGATTGTAACAATAAATCGGTTTTTTTAGTAATATTGTTTAATAATTTATCTATTAACAATCTAAACCTTAAAAGCCATGAAAAATTTAACTTTTGTTTTTTGTATTCTTGTATCAGGAATCTTAACATCCCAAGACATATCTTTCACAAATAAGGAGAATCAATCTCAATCTGTCATTTTTGTAAATGGTGAGTATCTTCAAAATGGTTTAGCTTATACTGGAAAATATACGATTTATTTTGACAATGGAAAAATCAAAGAAGAATTTAACATCAAAGATGGCAAATTAAATGGTAGCTATGTAAAAAACCATGAGAATGGAACCAAAATGGATGTTGGCAGTTATGAAAATAATTTAAAATTCGGATTATGGTCTCGTTATAGCATCAATGGCAAATTAATAGCACAAGCCTCTTATGCCAATGACAAAAAAGATGGTAATTGGTACGTTTATAATGAAGAAGGAAATAAATTATTTGAGATGATTTATAAAGACGGTGAGAAAACTGGTATATGGAAACAATGGGATGAAAATGGAAAACTTTTAACATCGATTGATTATAGTTCGATGTAACCCATTTGATTAACAAAATTAGAAAAGCCCTTCAAGAAAATTGAAGGGTTTTTTTTATGTTTTTTATTCCGGTTATAATTTTTTTGATTCTTAACAAATGCTTTAGGTTAAGTAATTGTTAAATAAATAAGCCCATATCAGATGATAATTTAATGTTATGGTAATATTTACTTGACATTATTCTTATGTAGACGATGTTTTTTTGCGGCAAAAAAGAAGAATTATGTCAAGAGTTGTAACAATCTTAATCTTATTAATATTTTCTTTAAACTTCAAAGCTCAAAATGGTAAATTAGTTGGTAAAGTAATTGATGGGCAAACTGGTGAAACATTGCCTGGAGCAGCCATTGTTATTGAAGGAACAACCATTGGTGCCGCAAGTGATTTTGATGGAAATTTTTCTTTGGGAAATTTAAAACCAGGTAAATACACCATATTAAGTAGTTATATTAGTTATGACAATAAAAAATTTATAGATGTTGTAATCAAAGCTGATGATGTTACCACGCTTAATATCGCACTTGAGCAATCCTCTTCAGCAACCTTAAATACTGTAGAAATACAAGCAGAAATGAATAAGGAAAACATTAACACCTTATTTATTATGCAAAAGAACAATGCCAGTGTAAGTGATGGTATTTCTTCCGAAAGCATCAAAAAAACACCAGATAGAAACACCAGTGATGTTTTGAAAAGGATAAGTGGTGCAAGTATTCAAGATAATAAATTTGCCATTATTCGTGGGATGAGTGACCGTTATAATTCAGCTTATTTAAATGGTTCGCCTTTACCAAGTTCAGAAAGTGATAAAAGGGCATTTGCATTTGATATTTTCCCTTCAGCCATTTTAGATAATTTAGTGATATTAAAAACCGCAACCCCAGATTTGCCAGGTGATTTTGCAGGTGGGGTTATTCTTATCAACACAAAAAATATTCCGGATAAAAACTCAACTAATATTTCTATTGGTACTGGTTATAATACATTAACAACGTTTAAAGACTTTAAAACATACAAAGGAAGTAAAACAGATTGGTTAGGAGTAGATAATGGATCTAGGCAATTACCTGCTTCAATTCCATCAACAGAAAATTTTTCTAAAATTACTAATAATGAAAAAATTGATTACGCAAAAGACCTCAATTATGATTGGACTTTGCAAACAAAAAAAGCCTTACCTAATCTAAACGTTCAATTAATTAATTCATCAGTTTTTAAATTATTCAAAAAAGATTTTGGCAGTGTGGTTGCTTTAACTTACAATATTAGCAACGCAACTACAATTTCCGATAGAAGAGAGTTTGAAGAACAAGGGGAAACTGTTTTAAAAGTAAGAGATTTTAAGGATACAACTTATTCAAATAATATACTCACAAGTTTGTTATGGAATTTATCATATAAATTAAATGATAACAATCAAATTGGATTTAAAAATTTATACTCAATAAATACGGATGATAAAACAATTTCTAGGCAAGGACTTTCTGATGCTGGTGAAATTACAAAGCTAACGTGGCAAAAATCGAATGTGCGTTTTTATACGCAAAATAATATATATTCAGGGCAATTAAATGGGGATCATTATATTCCTAAAGGAAAAATAAAAATTAAATGGATTGGCGGTATTAGTGATATTAAAAGAGATATACCAAACTTAAGAAGAATGGTTTATGAAAAAAATAGTAAATCATTTACTGATTCAGTTTTATTTAATGCCATTGTTACTACTGATGCTATTTTACCAACCTCTGCTGGCTCTATGTTTTTTTCTAAAACCAAAGAAAGTATTTATAGCATCAAGTACGATGCGTCTAAAGTTTTTGAAACTAAAAACACAAAGCATGATGTTAAAATTGGAGGGTTCAATCAATTAAGAACAAGAGATTTCTCTGCTCGCTTACTTGGTTATACTAGAGTTAATAATACACGTTCAATTACAAACCCAATTGCACAATTATTTAATACAGATTTATTAATACTAGATGAAAGTCAAATTTTTTCACAACAAAATATTGGTATTGTTGACGGACCAGGCTCGTACGTTGGTGGATTTAAATTATCAGAATCTACAACCTATATTGATTCTTACCAAGCTTCATCAGTCCTTAATGCTGGTTATTTAATGTCTGATTCTCGGTTTTTTAATAAACTCCGTTTTATTTATGGCTTAAGGGTTGAATCTTATCTGCAGTCATTGTCTCTTCTAGATACTCAATTTAAAAAGATTACAAAAGATACGACATTTATTGATTTTTTACCTTCAATCAATGCCGTATGGTCATTAAATGATCAGACAAATTTTAGAGCGGCTTATTATAGAACAGTAAATCGTCCCGAATTTAGAGAACTAGCAAATTTTAATTTTTATGATTTTGTTACAGATTATCAAACTTCTGGTAATCCAAATTTAAAACGAGCAACCATTAATAATTATGATTTAAGATTTGAGTATTATCCAAAAAAGCCTGGACAAATTATTTCAGTATCCGCATTTTATAAGGACTTAACTGATGCCATTGAACAAGTGGCAGGTAATGGGCAAATACGTTCTATTAATTATGAAAACGTTGCAAAAGTTACAAATTATGGTTTTGAATTAGAGTATAGAATTTTATTATCAAGCATTTTTAAAAATGATTCTTCTAAATTTTTAAATGGAACAACTTTATTTACAAATTTCTCTTATATTAAATCAGATGTTGATGTTTCTAAATTAAATTATGTAGAAGCTAGGCCATTACAAGGCCAAAGCCCTGTGATAATAAATGCAGGGTTACAATATTTAGATGCAAAATATAATTTTGGCATTAGTTTATCTTACAATTATGTGGGTAGACGTATTATAATTGTTGGGAATACTGACGAGCCGAATATATGGGAAAATCCACGTCACGTTTTAGATATACAACTATCAAAAACATTCAAAGAAAAAATTGAATTAAAATTGAATATTAGAGATGCGCTGGCGCAAAATTTAATCTTTTATCAAGACATTAATAAAAACGGAAAATTCGATAAAATATCTTTAACCGATAATAAAGAGTTTCAACACGCTTCAACTTCAGATAATACAATGGTAAATACTCGCTTAGCGCCAACCATCTCATTTTCCATTTCCTATAAAATAAACTAATTCAACGATAAAATATTAACTGAAAATAATATGAAAAGAGTAATATTATTTTCAGTTTCAACGATTACAATATCCTTATTATTTGCTTTTCGTATTTATTATTCAAGGGGATGTGCCTATCATTCAGGATCTCCAGCTGATGGTTTAACCTGTGCCTCCTGCCATTCAGGAGGAATAATTACCCCGAGCATTTCAATTACATTTGTCCCGTCTATAGGTTCCGATAACACTTATATTCCAGGCACAACTTATACCATTTATGTTACTGGTCAAGGTTATAATTTATTTGGCTTCGATTTGGAAATATTAAATTCCACCAGTCCTGTTGCAAGCAATGTTTCAGATTTCGGAACAATTAAAAGCATCAGTTCTAACGAAACTATTAATAGTTTTAACTTAGGAATTCGTACTTATTCTGACATCATGCATACTGCACCTAACCCCAGTCCTTTCAAATTAGAATGGACGGCTCCAAATGGTGGAACAGGTTATTTGTACTGCGCTTTATTAGGAATTAACAATAGTGGCAATTCAAGTGGGGATAAGGTTGCTCTTACGACTATGACACTTAATCCTTCAATAAGCACTGAAATAGAAGAGCTTAAAAATCACATTAATGAAGAAGTGTTATCAGTATATCCCAACCCTTGCTCAGAAGTTATGAATATAACCTATAAAGTTGAAGGAACTAAATTAGTAAACGTTGAATTATTCAATTTTTCTGGAAAAAAATTGCTGGACATTTATCATGGAGAAAATGTTGGATGTAAGAAAAACATCCAATATCTCATACCTACTAGTTTACCTAAGGGAACATATCTGATTAAACTATCAATTGATAAACAACAATTAATGACTAGAAAAGTGATTTTAAAATAATTTAAAACTCAATATAAACTTTAGGTTAAGTAAATTGTTTTTTTGGTAACGCATTGTTAACAAACACATAATCTAAAATTAAGGTTCGATTAATAGAAAATTAATGTTGACAAAATAATTTTGCTCCATTATAAATCTAAAAATATAAATCTAAAACAATGAAAACTATGAAAAAAACGTACAAATTATTGACTATTGCAATGTTAAGCTTACAGGGCATTGCTCAAACACAATTTTGGAATTCAGTAAATTACAAAGGAGCGTTTCCCGTAACAGACGGATTATCAACAGTCGCATCAAATGATTGGACTAAAGGTTGGGCAAACTGGGATCCAGAAATTACTGTGTATCCAGCCGGAACAACAACTATTTCTGCAAATATTACAACGAACACAACATGGACTTCGGGTAACACTTATGTATTAGTAGGAAATATTGCAGTAACCCCAGGTAATACATTAACCATTCAACCAGGTACAGTAATTAGAGGTGACAAAACTTCGAAAGCATGTTTAATAATTACAGCTGGTGCAAAAATTAATGCAGTTGGTACTGCAACTAATCCAATTGTATTTACATCTAACGAAACGACAAGATCCAATGGAGATTGGGGTGGAGTGGTATTATGTGGTTATGGAATTATTAACACTGCATGTCCAACATGCACTGCAGCAGCTAGAACTAATTACGTTGAAGGATTTGCTTTAAACTTTCCAGAAATATTATATGGTGGAACTAACAATGCCGATAATTCTGGTATAATGTCTTATTGCCGTATCGAATTTGCTGGCGTAGCATTATCAGCTACTCCAAACTCCGAACTTAATAGTTTAACTATGGGTGGAGTTGGTTCAGGCACAACGCTTGATCATATCCAATGTTCTTTTGGTGGTGATGATTCATTTGAATGGTTTGGTGGAGCAGTAGATGCAAAATATTTAATTGCTTTCAGAGGAATAGATGATGACTTTGATACTGATTTTGGTTATATAGGTCGTGTACAATTTGGCTTATCTGTAAGAGATAAAGATAAATATGATATTATTGCTGGTGCTGAATCTAATGGATTTGAATCTGATAATTTTAACCCTGGTTTAGGAAGAACACCAATTACAAAAGCTATATTTTCGAATATGACAATGATTGGTCCAAAAAGAGATGGTACTGCTTCATTACCAGGTTCTCAAACTTTTAAGAATGCAATTTATACAAGAAGAAATACTGCAATATCGGTTCATAATTCAATCATAGTTGGTTGGCCTCAAGGATGGCATTTAAAAGATGGTATTACATTCGATAATTATAATGCAAATTCAAATTTAGATTCGATGGGAGTTATAAAAAATACAATTATTACTACTGATGTAACAACTCGCTTTGTATTTAATTCTGGCGGAGCTAACTCTGCTTGGTATGATGCGTATGCTGGCGCTAACTCAATTGATACAACTAAAACTGTTGCGCAAGTTGCTTTTGTTAATGCATTTCCTACTAATTTATATGATAACAGTGATTTCCGTTTATCAGCTTCTTCTACTGCATCTACTGGAGCATCATTTGCAGGACCTCAATTTGCAGGACAAATTATTACATCTACAGTTTCAATTGGCGTTAATGAATTAAGTCAAGTATTAGGTAATTCATTTAATGTTTATCCAAATCCGGCTAGTGACAATGCAAATGTTACATTTACATTGTTAGCGAACAATAAAGTATCTATCACTGTTTATGATATTTTAGGAAAAGTGGTAACAAATTTATCTCAAGAAAATAATTTTGAAAAAGGAAATAACGTGGTTAAATTAAATACAGCTGAATTATCTTCTGGAATTTATTTTGTCGCTATCAGCGTGAATAATGCGAAAGAAGTTAGCAAATTAATCATCAGTAAATAAAAATAATATTTTGATTAAAGGCGCGGACCATGTTCGCGCCTTTTTTTATAAATGAAAACAAGCAGTCACATATTATTTTGCGTTAATAAAATAAATCAAGTCTCAGATTCGGTTGCATTTCTCAAAACGAAAAATTATTCAGTTTTTCTTGTTCATACCGAAAAAGAGTTTTATGAGCGCATTTATTCAAATAATATTGACATTATTGTAAGTGAATTAGATTTTGAAAAAAAAGATGCGATTTCAATTACAAATGAAATCAGAGCTTTACAAGACATCATCCAACCCAATATCATAGTTTTATCATATAAAAATGATGATTACATTCAGGTTTCAGCGCTAAATGCTGGAGCAGATGATTATATCAATTTACCAATTAAACCTTCAGTTTTAGAAGCGAGGATAAAATCTTTTGTAAAAAGAAGAAATGACCTTTTTGGCAGTATTGCAATTGATTTTAAAAACAGTCAATCAAAATTTTTTGTAGATAGAGAACAATATGTCATCATTACTGAATCAGGAAATATTAGTTTACCTAAAAAAGAATTTGAAATGGTAAACTTAATGTATGAAAGCCCTGGAAAAATATTTACCCGTGTTGATTTCGCTAAAATTATTTGGGATTCGCCCGACGTGGCTAAAAGCCGAACCATAGACATTCATGTAAGAAATATCAGAAAACTTTTAGGTGATGATGCTATTAAAACATCAAAAGGAATTGGATATAGCTTAAATATTTAACCACATAAATATTTTTAAATTGTTTTTGTTTACTTGATTAAAGTCATTTCATCAATTAAATAACCCGCGCCAGCAAATTTATCAATGATAAAAAGCGTGTATCTAATATCAACAGATATATTTCGGCACCGACTGGGGTTATACATAATATCACTCATGGTACCTTCCCAATTTCTATCAAAGTTAGTTCCTATCAATTGTCCTTTTGCATTAAAAACAGGACTACCACTATTTCCGCCAGTGGTGTGGTTACTGGCAGTAAATGCCACAGGAAGCTTCCCGCTTTTATCGGCGTAGATGCCGTAATCTTTTTTCAAGTATAGTTCTTTTAATTTTGTTGGTACAGTAAATTCTTCATCGCCAGCAATTTCTTTTTCTATGACACCATCCAGGGTGGTGTAGTAATTATAATCTACACCATCTTTTGGTTTATAATCATTTATTTTTCCGTAAGCAATTCGTAAGGTGGAGTTAGCATCAGGATAAAATTTTTTGTCTTTAAATAGTTCTCTTTGTGCTTGCACGTATAATTTTTGCAATTCATTTATTTCTTTATCGTCGTATTGATATTGTGGGAAAACAGACGAGGCATAGTATTTTAGAATTGCGCTGGTAATTAAATAAATTGGGTCATGCTCATAGAAGTTGTTAAATTTTTCAATGTCATCTAGCATTAATTTCGTTTTTTCTCTATCAACAAAATTTGAATTCTGATACAAAAATGTGGTGAGTTTTTTAGCATCATTATGATTGGCTAATATAAAAGAGTCGAGTAGGGCAGGTCTGTTAGTTGAGCTGACACCAGCAATATAACCACTCAGCATGGCTTCGCAGATTTTAATATCAGTGGCTTTATTATAATTATTAAAAAATTTAAGTTTTTTATATTCTATCAAAGTATTATCAAACGTGTTTGGCACTCCTTTTTGTTTTTTCTTTAGCTCTGTGAGTAAGCCATTGTAATAACTACGCGCATAAGCAAAAGCATCAATGGACATTAAACATTCGTTATAATAATCAACTTGTTTTGTTAACACCCGAAATTCGCCGTATAATTTTTGGAGTTGCGGAAATAAATTACTGTATTTTTCTTTTTTATCAGGGTCTAAATAAATGGCATTATTAAATTCTTTTTCAAATAGCTGCTTTTTAGTAACGGCATCATATTTTTTGAGACCAGTCATTTCTCCCAGCCATTTTTTATGATAGTTTGCGATACTTGCATGTTTATCAGCATAAGCTAATCTGATGGTATCGTTTAGACGCATATCTGCTTCCAAAATTCCCAATCGTTTTTCTCGCAAAGCAACTTTTAAGGGGTTGCTATCATTCATAATCATATCAACGGCAAAGCTCGAAAGGTATTCCTGTGTACGACCAGGAAAACCGTATACCATCGTAAAATCACCTTTTTTATAGCCTTTTATTGAAATTGGAATGACGTGTTTGGGCGTGTAAGGCACATTATCTGCACTGTATTCAGCTGGCTTATTTTCTTTATTGGCATAAATTCTAAATACTGAAAAATCAGCATTGTGCCTTGGCCATATCCAGTTATCTGTTTCTCCACCAAACTTGCCAATAGCAGATGGCGGCGCACCTACCATGCGGATGTCTTTAAAATTTTCGAGAATGAACAAATAATATTCGTTTCCGTAAAAAAAAGGACGAACAAACGCTTCGTAATGTGTTCCAGCTATTGATTCTTTTTCAATCGCTTTGATATTTGCTTTGATTATTGAATCTTTTTTTAGCACGTCGATTTTGCTTGTAATGCCTTTTAAAACTTTGGTAGTTACATCCTCAATACGGTTGATGATGATGGCATTTAAATTAGGCGTATAGATTTCTTGTGATTTGTTCATGGCCCAAAACCCATTTTTTAAATAATCTTTTTCAACTGTGCTATGGTAAGCAATGGCCGAAAAGCCACAGTGGTGATTGGTTAAGATGAGTCCTTGATTTGAAATAATTTCGGCAGTGCAGCCACCTGCAAATTGAACGATGGCATCTTTTAAACTTGATTTATTGATGCTATAAATTTGTTCGGCTGTTAATTTTAAACCGTTTTTTTTCATGTCTTTAATATTCATCGCATTTAAAAGCTGAGGCAACCACATGCCTTCATCTGCTTTAGAAATCAACGAAATGATGAGTGCAAATACAATTAATGTTAGTTTCATTTGTCTAATTTATTTGTTTTTTATTATCATGAAGAATAACCAGTTTAGTCATTTTTCTTTGTGCTTGAGACAAACATGGGTATTTCATATATAATCTTTTATTGTGTAAAAATAACCTATTATTTTAAGAAGTTGGAAATGGTTTTTTTGTCTTTAAGGTTTTTTTAAACATTTGGAAAGTTTACGCATTTAACAATTACAAATATTAAAGTCACCACAGTAGGAAACATTCCAACCAAACCTTTTGAAAGGCATGCCAGTATGATGATAATTGTTCTAAGTGAAATATATATAATTTTACTTTCTAATTTTATGATCTTTAATTACACTGAAACTATTTATTTAACTCATTAATTTGTTTTTCTAAGAACTTAATACCTTCAATAAAACTCATGGGATTATAACCCAATTCTTTTTTTGCTTTATTAATGATAAAGCCAGTAATGGGTGGTCTTTTAGCTGGTTGTTTGATATCAGCTGATTTTGAAGGCTTAATAAGTGATTTGTCAAGATTGTAATAGTCGGCAACTAATTGCGCTAATTCTAAAATATTTAAAAAATCTTTGCCAGAGATATGATAGATTCCTTGTGCTTTTTTCTCTGCAATTAAAAGGCAACCATCAGCCAAATCTTCTGCAAGGGTTGGGGTTCTGTATTGATCGTCAACCACATTTATTTCTTTTCCTTGTTCCAAATTTTGCTTAACCCACAATACAATATTACTTCTGCTCATATTATCAACGATGCCATAAACCAATACAGTTCTGGCAATTGCCCAATGTAAATGACTTGCTTGTACTATTTTTTCTGCTTCTAATTTACTTTCCGCATAATAACTTTGTGGATTCGGTATTTCATTTTCATCTAATGGTCCATGCGAGCCATCAAAAATGAAATCGGTAGATAAATGAATAAATTGTGGTTTGTAATTTGAATTTTCTTTTTGAAGTTTTTCTAAAACATCAATTTGATTTTGAACCGCTGTAACATTTAATAACCAACAAGCTTCTTTTTCGGTTTCGCAAGCGTCAACGTTTGTCATTGCGGCCGTATTAATCACAACATCTGGTTTGTATGAAGTAAATACTTGTATTACATTTTCAAGTCTTGTAATGTCTAATTCAGTAAAAATGTAACCGTCTGTTTTCACTAGTCTATTAAGACCTCTAGCGGTTGCTATGCATTGAATATTGGGATTTTTTTTTAGTTTGTAAACTAATTTTTGACCCAGTAATCCATTAGAACCAGTAATTAATATTTTTTGCATGAGTAGATATAAATTTATTTTATTTTTTTTTGTTTTTGAGATAGGTTGCAAATACGGGGATTGTCGTAATTATAATTAAGAAAATGACAATATATCCGATATAATTTTCGATTGCAGGAATTTCTTTTCCTAAAAAATAAGCTGACGTTGCTAATGAAACAATCCAAAGCGTTGCTCCAATAATATTATAGAGCATAAATTTTTTGAAATCTACTGAGATAACGCCAGCTAGGATTGGAGCAAAAGTTCTTATGATTGGTAAAAATCTTCCTAAAATCAAAGATTTTCCACCATGTTTATGATAAAAGAGCTGTGTAGTTATCAGGTATTTTTTCTTGAATAAAAAGTTATCTTTTTTTTGAAACAAAGCTTCACCTGTTTTTTTTCCAAACCAATATCCAAATACATTTCCTAAAACGGCTGCCATTATTAACGAAATAATTAAACCTAAAATTGAAATATTTAGTAAAGTTGGTTTAGTGGCACATAGTAAGCCCGAAATAAAAATAAGTGAATCACCTGGTAGAAAAAATCCAATAAATAAGCCTGTTTCGGCAAACACAATAAACAGCAATAACCACAATCCACCATAAGTTATAATACTTTCAGGATTTGTGAGTTGTTTTAGAAATTCAAACATTTAGGCTGTCGTAGTGTTGAATAATTTTTTTTTCGCAATGCTCGCTTTTATATCTTCTAGTTGACCTTTTGGAATGGCATTAATTAAATTTTTGGTGTATTCGGTTTGTGGATTCATATAAATAGAGTCGGCCTCATCTAATTCTACAATTTTACCACTTTTCATGACGGCAAGTCTATCACTCATAAATTTAACGACGCTTAAATCATGTGAGATGAAAATGTAGGTAAACTTGAACTCTCGCTTTAAATCGTTTAATAAATTTAAAACTTGAGCTTGAACAGAAACATCTAGGGCACTTACGCTTTCATCACAAATAATAAATTTTGGATTGATGGAGAGTGTCCTTGCGACGCATACCCGTTGTCTTTGCCCACCACTAAATTCATGTGGATACCTATTAAATAATTTTTCATCTAACCCAACTTTATTTAATAATTCATATACTTTTTCTTTGCGCTGTTTATTGTTTTTAAAAACATTGTGTACCTGCATTGGTTCCATGATAGCATCACCAATGGTTAAGCTTGGATTAAGAGAAGAGTAAGGATCTTGGAAAATAATTTGCATGTCTTTTCTTAAGTGCCTCATATCTTCTGAACTAAGTTTTAATAATTCTTTTTTTTCAAAAATAATTTTTCCTGATGTTGGCTCCGTCAATCTTAAAATAGTTCTTCCTAAAGTTGTTTTTCCACAACCGCTTTCTCCCACCAAACCAAGCGTTTCTCCTTCATATACATCAAGTGTGATATCATCCACGGCTTTTACCCATCCTTTAGCTTTTCCAAAAAAGCTTTTATTTTTTGGAAAATAAGTTTTAATATTTTGTAATTCTAATATTTTATTTCTAGTGTATAATTCCTTAAGCTCTTTAGTGCGTTGTTCAGCAGTTATTGTAACGCTATTAATTGCTTCGCTAACTGTTTTAGAAATTTCAATCATATTGCCGTCATCATCTGTTTTCATAAAGTCTGATGAAACTGGCAAACGAAAAATTCTTTTATTTAAAGGAGGTCTGCAAGCCAACAAACTTTTGGTATAGGGATGTTGTGGATTTGAAAATATATCTAATACAGAACCTTGTTCTACAATTTTTCCTTTGTACATGATTAATACGGTATCGGCCAGTTCAGCAATGACACCTAAATCATGCGTAATGAATAGAATGCCCATTTCTTTTTCTTTTTGAAACTTCAGCATTAAATCAAGAATATTTTTTTGAACTGTTACGTCTAATGCGGTTGTAGGTTCGTCAGCAATTAAAATACGAGGACTACAGCTCATTGCCATCGCAATCATCACCCTTTGTTTTTGTCCGCCAGAAATTTGATGTGGATACGAGTTAAAAATTCTTTCAGGGTCAGGTAATTGAACTTGTTCAAATAACTTTATTGTTTTTTGTTTGGCTTCTTTTTTATTATTTTTTTGATGTAGTATAATGGCTTCCATCACTTGCTCTCCACAACTATAAACTGGATTAAGGCTTGTCATGGGTTCTTGAAAAATCATGGCGATTTCATTACCTCTATAAGAGCGCATTTGTTTATTGGAAAGCGAACGTAAGTTTTTGACGCCATCATTTTTAGTTTGATATAAAATTTCTCCCCCAGAAACCCTACCAGGTGGATTTGGAATTAATTGCATGATGGAAAGAGAAGTAACCGATTTTCCTGAACCACTTTCGCCAACAATACCGATTGTTTCTCCGTTGTGTAAAGTGAAAGAAATGTCATTTACTGCTTTGATTAAATGATCATCAGTTTGAAATTCTGTGACTAAATTTTTGACTTGTAGAAGGATTTTATTTTCCATAGAATTGCATTACGAATATAGGAAAATAGTGCCTAATAAAATAAGTTCCTAAAAATTATTAGCATTCAAAATCAAGTTTTTTTTCAGATTTTAGCTTACCCATTGATGTTTCAATAGACTGTTTAACCTTTATAAAACAACCATTTGCCGAGTTCTTTCCAAGTTATTTTTTTACCATACATCAATATGCCAGTACGGTATATTTTACTTGCAAGCCAGGTAAAAAATAAAAATCCGATAATAAGCATAATCATAGATGTCATAAGTTCCCACATGGGCACACCAAATGGCAAGCGAACCATCATAACGATGGGAGAGGTTAAAGGAAAGATAGAAAATAAACGCGCCATATTACTATCAGGATCATTAATGATACTTTGTGCAATGACAAAGCTTAAAATTAATGGGATTGTAATGGGTAACATAAATTGTTGCGTATCGGTTTCATTATCCACCGCTGAACCTATTGCTGCAAATAGAGCAGCGTACAGAAGGTATCCACCAAAAAAATAAAATGCGAAAGAAAAAATAATTTCTAAAAAATTAATTTTTTCAAAATCATTTAAAAATGAGATGGCAGCATTTGGTGTTTGAATCGTTTCCAAATGTTCAATATCTGCCGTAATATCATTTTTCATAACTTTTTCTAATTGCGAATTTTGCTTTATTTGATCTGCTATCACATCTTTGAAAATAATGCCAGTAAAAATGGTTTGTATTGAAATGGTTAACACAACCCATAAAATGAACTGTGTAAGCCCTACCAAGGCTATTCCTAAAATTTTACCAAGCATTAATTGAAATGGCTTCACGGAAGAAATAATAACCTCCACAATTCTATTTGATTTTTCTTCAATTACGCCGCGCATCACCTGCGAACCGTATAAAAAAATCATGAAATAAATGATAAAGGCGCAGCCAAAGCCTATCCCCATGTTGAGTTCAGTATTTGTTTTTTCATCTTTACCATTATCTGTTACTTTTAAAGTTAAGAGTTGAACCTTTCGTCTAGCTTTTTTAATTTTTGCAGGCTCAATGCTGTCTCCTTGTAAACGGTAATCAAATAAGATGTTTTCCATTTGATTTGTAATATATTGCTCGGTGCTAATGCCAGGCTGCTTTTTGTAATATAATATCGGGGTTGTTTTGGAGTCATTTAAAGCATCGCCTTTTATTTCCATGATCAAATCAAATGGCCCGTCAACCAATTTAAGTTTTGCATTCGAAATGGACTCATTGCCATATATAAATTTTGTTTGCTTGGTATCAGCCAATTTTTCTATAAATAAACCACTGTGATCTAATACTAAAATGTTATGCTCTGTTTTATCCTGTAAAGAAAGCCATATGGGAACAATTAATATTCCAGCCATTAACAAAGGACCGAGAATCGTCATGATAATAAATGATTTTTTCTTTACCCTCGAAAAGTATTCGCGTTGTATGATTAAAAAAAGTTTATTCATTATTTAATTGATTAAATGAAGTTTTTTTATTCTGTAAAATAATTTTGTGTATTTAATGTTGGTTTGTTTTCTACAACGGAAATAAATATATCGTTGATAGATGGCACGATTTCATGAAAAGAAATAATTTCTCCATTTTGCAAAACCGTTTGCATGAGTGAATTTGGGGTGGTATCTCTTAATACTTTTACTGTGATGACATGCGTATCATCAGTCGATTTTTTTTCTATCAACTCAGCACCAGCCCATAATGCATTGATAAAACCAAGTAAATTTCCTTTAAATATGATGTGAAAAGTATTACTGCGATAGGCTTTTCGGATATCTTTTACCGAACCATCCAATATTTTTTCTGATTTGTTGATTAAAGCGATGTGATTACAAAGTTCCTCTACACTTCCCATGTTGTGAGTAGAAAAAATAATAGTTGACCCTTTATCTCTTAATTCAAGGATTTCATTTTTTATCAATTGTGCATTGATTGGGTCGAATCCACTAAATGGCTCATCTAAAATAAGAAGTTTGGGTTCATGCAAAACAGTGACAATAAATTGCACTTTTTGTTGCATCCCTTTGCTAAGTTCTTCTACTTTTTTATTCCACCAGTTTTCTATTTCAAATTTTTTAAACCAGTTATTTAATTTTTCTTGAGCTATATTTTTTTTTAGACCTTTTAATTGCGCTAAATACATGACTTGTTCGCCTACTTTCATTTTTTTGTACAAGCCTCTTTCTTCTGGCAAATAGCCAATCATTTCAACATGCTTTGCTTGTAGTTTTTCGCCACAAAAAAATACTTCGCCGCTATCAGGTCCAGTAATTTGATTAATTATTCTAATCAGTGACGTTTTGCCGGCGCCGTTTGGACCCAATAATCCAAATATTGTTTTTTCGGGAATAGAGATGCTTACATCTTTTAATGCTTGATAATTTCCGTACTGCTTGTTGATGTTTTTTATTTCTAAAATAGAATCCATGTTATAAATGAGAGATACAAATTTATGATTTAGTGAATAGAAATTATTTCCGTTCAACCCCAAATAATGTGCGTTTATATATTTTTACTCAACATAAAAAGCCAAACCTTTTAAATATTCTCCTTCTGGAAAATTAGGAATAATGGGATGATCTGCTGGTTGTGATAGCGTATGCAATAATTTTAAATGTCTGCGTGATTCAATGGCAGCAGCAGTAACCGTATTGTAAAATAATGTTTTGTCAATTACTCCTGAGCAAGAAAATGTAAATAAGATGCCACCTTTTTTAATCTGTTGTAAAGCCATTTGATTTAGCCTTTTGTAGCCAATGACTGCGTTATGAGAAACGTTTTTACTTTTTGCAAAGGCTGGTGGGTCTAAAATGATGATGTCATAATTTTTTCCTTCGTCTTTTAAATAATCAAAGGTATCAATAGCAAAGCCTTGATGATTTGTGATGTTGTTTAAAATGGCATTTTTATCACAATAGTCAATTGCTTTTTTGCTTGAATCTACTGAATGAATCATTTCACAATTATTTTTTGCGGCATACATCGAAAAACCTCCAGTATAAGAAAAGGTATTTAATACACGCTTTCCTAGGCTGTATTTACCGAGTAATTCCCTATTTTGACGTTGGTCAATAAAAAATCCTGTTTTTTGTCCATTGATAAAATCGATTAAAAATTTAACATCATTTTCAACAACAACTAATTCTTCATTTAAATCACCAAATAAATAGTCGTTAGAAATGCTCGTTGCATAATTTGCCGGCAAAGTTTCTGAGCTTTTGTCGTAAACACTTTTTAACGCATTTCCATACACAATAATTAATGCTTCTGTAATTTTTTTACGTGATAGATGCATGCCAATGCTGTGTGCCTGAAAAACGATATGACCATTGTAAACATCTAAAATTAATCCTGGCATTCCGTCGCCTTCACCAAACAGCAAGCGGTAAACATTTGTACGTGGGTTATTTGATAGATTTAAAAATTCGCGGTAAGCAAATGCTTTTTGGATTTTTTTAACCCAGAAGTCTACATTAATTTCTTCCTTTCTAAATGAGATGATTCGTGCATAAATACTGGCTTTTTGATAATGCGCCATGCCTAAAAATTGCTCTTTAGCCGAATATATTTCCACAATATCGCCATCAGTTAAATTGGAATCCGCCTGCTTAATTGCGCCTGAAAAAATCCAAGGATGAAACCTCTGAACTGGAAATTCTTTGCCACTATTGAGCGTAATTTTTGGGTAATTTATCATGTCGCAAATGTATGTGTTATATTGTTGTTTATTTAAGAAATTAAAGTAAAAATTAGCTAAATTTGTTTTCTAATTTTTGAAAATATTCATTCTTCTTCAAGCATTAATTTATAGTTATACTGCATCTTTTAATTCATGATAAATTAAAAGTTAATAAAAAATAGCCATGAAAACATCCGAGATAAAATTAAAAGTTACTGTTGATGAAAATCAACTACCAATAAAAATAGAATGGGAAGCCCCAGATGCAAAAGAAGGAAGTGTTTGTAAAAGCATGATGCTGGCATTATGGGATGAAAAAGAGAACAATACCATGCGCATTGATTTATGGACAAAGGAAATGGGAATTGATGAAATGAAAAAATTTTTTCATCAAAACATTATCACTTTAACTGAAACCTATACAAGAGCTACCAACGATGAAGGAACCGCAAAAGAAGTACGTGAATTCATGAGTGGACTCGGAAAGAAAATGGGCGTTTTGGCTTAACTTAGCTTGCAACCTAATCGTTAAAATAATACCTCGAAGCAAAAAAAGAAGAACACTCCGCCCAAATGCTGAGTACCTAATACCTTTCCCAGTAGGTCTTTCTAGCTGCTATGTAATGCTTTTTTTTTCCCTTTTCCTATTTTAAATGGTTTGAGTTATTTATAAATATGTTTACTATATTGTTTGCTTAATTGGTTAAAGTTGGCAACCAAATTAAAAAATGCAATATGCTGGATGGAGCTATAAATAAGATAATCAATCGTATCGAATTTTGGATTATTCTTTTTTTTATTATTCGAATGATCGGAATTACTAATCCACCTATTGAAATTGGACACAGTTGGCGACAAGTTACTGGACTGATGGTTACAAGAAACTTCATAGAAGTCGATGCAAATATCTTATATCCAAGAATTGATGACAATCAAGACGGGACAGGTATCATTGGAATGGAATTCCCAATATTAAACTTTCTTTATTTTTTAATTGCTAAAATATTTGGCTATACACATTGGTATGGACGCCTAATAAATCTGTTGATCTCGTCAATAGGTTTATTTTATTTCTATAAGATTGTAAATAAATACTTTGGTCATCGTCATGCTTTTTTCTCAACTTTATGCTTAATTGGCTCCATTTGGTTTGCGTTTTCTCGTAAAATGATGCCTGATACATTTTGCATATCGCTCATGTTTATAGGTGTTTTTTATGGGACTGAATATTTAGAGCAAGGCAAAACGAAGAATATTTTATTATACATTTTCTTTGTTAGTTTAGCTATCCTATCAAAGATTCCTGCTGGAATTTATCTTTCTGTTTTTTTTCAGCTTTTGATATATGTGAAGAATTTAAAACGGAAGTGGATTTTTTGTATAACTTCATTTATTCCTTTAACGTTAACCTATATTTGGTATTTTATTTGGAATCCCTATTTATCAGCAAAATACGGTATTTGGTATAATTCTGGAAAAGAAATAAGCACTGGATTTAATGAAGTCATTTCCAATTTAGGGTTTGTATTTGAAAAATTTTATTTTAGTTCATTTAACAGTTATTTCTTTTTTACTTTAGGTGGGTTCTAAAAATTCATTTTTAGAGATTTGAATAAAAATCGCAGAACCCATTAAACGATTTTTTGTAATCTGTATTTCAAAAATACGCTATTTTTTTCTTATTTCAACATGATTTTTCTATCTATCTATCTATC
>JBKDJY010000015.1:0-2741 GCA_046345275.1 Bacteroidota bacterium | reverse complement strand
TAAAAAATCCTGCTATGCTTAAACGCCTTAATGATATTGAAGCTTTGCCCGATGAAGATAAACATTGCATCCTTTACGCTATTGATGGGCTTTTAAGAGACGCTAAAGCTAAACACGCTTATAAATAATAAATGCCAGTTACAAACTGGCAAGTACTAATCAATTATTATTAGTTGAAGTTACGCTCCGCTAAACTCCAACTAGCGGGGGGGACGCTAAAGCTAAACACGCTTATAAATAATAAATGCCAGTTATAAACTGGCAAGTACTACTTAATTATTATGAGTTGAAGTTGCGCTCCGCTAAACTCCAACTAGCGGGGGGTGCCATGGATGCAATATTGCCATTGTACAAATTTTTGCCTGCGCTAGCACCTTCAGCTAAAAATAGGTTACCCGCAGCTGCCATGTTAGCCCTGTTTATGGCTTTATAATCGCCTTCAAAATAATTTAAACTATAGGACGCCGCATCTTTTGCAAACAAATTGTGAGTTGCATTGGTTATTTTATTATTCCGCATTGTATTAATCTATTGTACTGTTTCATTAAAGTCTTTTCTTCAGTTATATCTTTGAAGGTATAAAAATAGTCTACAATTTGTGTGATTTTTTTAATTGAGTCATTATTTAACAGTTTATCCGTTTGCTTTTGTATTATACTAATAGTTTTTAAGCTATCTAAACTAATTCTCACATGATTACCTTTATTAGATAGAGAGTAATTATCTAATATGATATAAATGTTTTGCAAAGAATCATTCGAGGATAATGTTATATTTGCGTATCCTTTATTTATATTAATATCAACAAATGCACTTTGATCATAATCAATTTTGTTTTTTATTAACGTTAAATATTCACATTTCTGATATCTACCCTCTATAGTTAAATAATATTTTTTTATTTCTACTGTATCATCATTTAAACTTTTTTTAATAGTGATTTTTTTATCATTAAAAAAACAGGAATATTTTTTATAAAATGAGGATTTTTCTATTAGCATTGAATCACAATCACATTTTTCACTACCTTTTGCACTATTATTTCGACTACAATTTGTGATAGAAAAAGTCACAATTCCTAGTATAAATATTAAAATTATCTTTTTCATTTATTTTTGTTTTTCTTTTTCTTTTTTAGTTGAACGCCTTCCTCCTCCATTAGAAGCCTCTTCCTCATTTTTTCCTTTCCAATACGAAGTATCAGTCCTGCCATCTTTATAGTGAAAAACCGATGTTATTATTATGGAGTCTGAATCTTGTTTTTTTAATATTGTTTCTTCTTTGGTTTCATTAAGCTTATCTATAGCATCTGGCATTCCTTCTACATTTTCCTCTGAAGCCGTTTCTTTCCCCTTTTTCCTGCCTTCACCGCCTTCACCGCCTAAATTTGGTGTGTTATATTTATTTAGAAAATCTATATAAGCACCAGCATCAACAGATAATATTCTCATGCCAGCCGCAAGTATCTGTTTAGCACTTTCTTTAATTGCAGATGACGTTCCTGTTCCCCAAATAATTATATTACCTGTCAATTCATTGAAAAATTTTTCTGATTTAACAGCTGCATTTCTTACGCTATTACCTACTTTATTGCCTATATTTTGAAAAATATCACCAACCTTATTCAAAAAGTTTTTTGATTTCGGTGTTACTATTACATCATTCAATACATACTCTTTCATTTTTTTAGCCGATGTGTTATCAACTTCTGGAGCTTTTCCCTTTCCTTTATCTCCGTTTTCCATAGCATCATCTCCGTTCACATCACTAAACCAAATTGGATTATTTGCAAACGTAGCATATGGGCTTTCCCAAGGTTTCACGATTGGGTCTGTATTCCATCTCCTTCCTAACCTCGTATCATATTGCCAAAACTCTGCTGTATTTATATTTCCATTACCTGCAATCTCATCATCCTTTTCTTGTCCGTTAAACCCGTAACGGTATCCTGTTGAAGATTGAAAACTTCTGCTGCCACCCATTGGCGCACCAAATAAGCAATATTCTTTTACTTGCCTCGTAGGCAAAATAGGCTTCATTAAAAAAACGTTCTTGTTTTTTTGAGAAGAGAAATACGGTTTATGTGTGGCAATGCTAGTATACATGGTGTATATGCGAATGTACGAAAAAACGAAGAAGTATTTTTTGTAAAAAAATAAAAGTATTACATTTTTATTTCTACTTCTCAACAAAAATAAAATTTACGGCAAGGGAATTTTTTTGCGTTTTTCTTCTTCCTCTTTTAACCATCGCTCTTTGGTTTTTTTAGATATTTCAATCACTCGTCCGTCATCAAATTCCCATGTCGTTTTTTCGCTTGGTTTAATGTCTAACAGTTTGGTTTTAAATCCCGGCATTAACTCCTGTTCAATTATGGTATCGGTAGTAGGGTCAAACATCTCATTTATATTGGGGCAATAGCAATTATTGCCATTGATATCGTTTCGCCAATTTCGGTTGTAAATTCTCCGCTCCGCTGGATTTTGTGTGAAGGAATGTGTGTTGTTAATCCTGCGGTTATTATCATCATATTTTTAATTTAATTACAAGCCTCCCGAACTGGCAATGGTTGATTAATTTGAAAGTAAAACGAAATGATTTTTAACTTTTTTCAATCTTTTTCAACCACTTCTTAAATGATTCTTAATTAGAGTCTGCTCAAAAACTAAAAATGCATGTAAAATCAAAACTTTTGAGACATTTTTCACATTTTATCTGCAAGTATAAAATGATATAATCTC
>JBKDJY010000014.1:0-5124 GCA_046345275.1 Bacteroidota bacterium | reverse complement strand
GGGATATACGATGTTTACCAATATGATAAGATAACAATCAAAGATGTTTACCCGGGTATAGACTGGGTATTGTACAACAGCGACAAAAAAGGCATGAAGTATGATTTTGTGGTACACCCCGGAGCAGATGCATCGCAGATAAAACTTATTTACGAAGGTGATAAGTCTTTAAAGTTGAATGATGATGGCAGCTTAAGCCAGAAAACAGCATTGGGTACCTTAACAGAAAACGCCCCTTACAGCTATATACAAGAAAATAATACCGAAGTAAACAGCCGTTACAAACTAACCAAAATATATAAGCACCTTAGCCTTGTGGAGTTTGATATAAACCAAAGCCAATCACAAAACCAAACCCTCATCATTGACCCGCAACTCACCTGGGGCACCTTTTATGGGGGTTCTGGTGTTGACGAAGTATGGTCATTATCTACAGACCAGTTTGGCAATTTATATGTTACTGGGGCTGTAGATTCTCCCAACTTTCCTACATTGAATCCAATTGGTGGGGCTTATTTTCAGGGAGCATTTGGGGGGGGTAATAACGATGTTTTTATATTAAAATTTAGCAATACTGGTTTGCTTCTTTGGTCTACTTATTATGGGGATATAGGGAGTGAGTATGGTCTCTCTATTAACACTGACATCAGTGGAAATGTTTTTGTGACCGGTTCTACAGATTCTCCCAACTTTCCCACATGGAATCCCGGCACCCCAGGCATTTATTTTCAAGGAACATTTGCCTTAGGAAGTAGCGATGCCTTTATTTTAAAATTCAACAGTTCAGGCCTAAGGCTTTGGGCAACATATTATGGGGGTATAGGGGGTGATTCAGGCTTCTCTGTTTGCACTGACTTGAATGGTAATGTGTTTGTTACAGGTTTTACCAGTTCTGTCAACTTTCCCACATGGAATCCCGGCACCCCAGGCATTTATTTTCAAGGGGCAATTGCAGGTGGTGCGGACGCCTTTATTTTAAAGTTTAGCAACACCGGTGCACTTCAATGGGCCACGTATTACGGTGGATCTGGGGGGACAGCCAATGATTATGGTTTCTCTGTTAGCATTGATATCAGTAGCAATGTTTTTGTGACCGGGAGAACTGAATCCACAAATTTCCCGACATGGAACCCAGGCACCCCAGGCATTTATTTTCAAGGGGCAATTGCAGGTGGTGCGGACGCCTTTATTTTAAAGTTTAGCAATACAGGGGCACTTCAATGGGCCACGCATTATGGTGGATCAGGTAATGATGAGGGATATTCGATAGCCTGTGACAATACGGGCAATGTTTTTGTGATGGGTCAAACCACATCAACCAACTTTCCGATTTTTAACCCCAGCGGTGGAGCTTATTTTCAAGGGACAAATGCCGGTGGTGGTGGGGACGCCTTTATTTTAAAGTTTAGCAACACCGGTGTACATCAATGGGCCACGTATTATGGCGGTACTGGAACTGACGTGGAAAATTCTTTTGATAATCTGACTTTAGATAATTGCGGTGCTGTTTATATATGTTTTAGTACATCCAGCACCAATATTCCAACTCAAAGCTTTCAAGCGGGCTGCGGAGGTTTTAATGATAATAGTAAGGGAAGTGGAAACGATCTATTTTTAGTAAAATTCAGTAACACTGGAGTACGTATTTGGGCAACTTATATTGGGGGTAATGGTACCGATTATAATGAACCAATTGTATGTGATGCCAATAACAATCTTTTTGTGTCAGGCAAATGGACAGGGGTAACAAATTCTGCAACGTATCCTTTAGCCAACCCAGGAGGCGGTGCCTACTATGATGCAACATTTAATGGTGGTAATGACGATTCGTTCTTCATGAAATTCACCCCCATTCCTCCCACCTATGCACAAAGCCAAACCAACCCTGTTGGCTGCAGTAACTGCAATGGAGTTGCTACGGTGAGTGTTATCTGTGGTGAAGCGCCTTACACTTATCAGTGGAGTAATGCAGTAACTGTAAGTAATACCACCTTAACCACCAGTAGTATATCTGGTTTATGTCCTGGAGTTTATCAGGTAACGGTAACGAGTAATTGTAATTATACCTATACTACTACCTATACATTAACAGGATCAGTATCTAACTTAACGGTTAATGCCACTGTACAAAACGCAAATTGTACCTCGCCAACCGGTAGTGTTATTATCAATAGCGTTACCAATGGTTTACCTAATTACACCTTAACACAAGGCACAACTACATTGGCATCGGGCTTTACAACGCCCTATACCTTAAACAATGTAAGCGTGGGAACGCATACCTACACACTCTATAGTGCCAATGGGTGCAGTACAACTTTTACCGTCACCGTTTTGGGTGCTGCAAATAGTTTAACGCTTAGCCCAATGGTAACCGATGCCATTTGCGGAACAGGAACTGTTAGCATAGGCATTACCGGCGGAACGCCCAATTATACCATTACAGAAGGCGCAACAACTGTTGCCACAGGTTCTGCTACTTCCTATACCCTTACTGGCGTGTCGGTAGGGAGCCATACCTATGTGGTATCAAGCACCAATAGCTGCAACCAAACTTTGATTGTCAATATCTTGGATTTATGCGTCTTACCCGTTCAGCTGACGAAGTTTTCAGCCTCTTGCGCCGATCGTAAAGCAACGATTAAATGGACCACCGCCACTGAAATAAACTGTGATTCGTTTCTTTTATACAGAAGAACAAATCACATAGACTTTGCAGCGCCTATTGCTAAAGTGAAAGGAAGCGTAAACAGCTACACGGTTAACAATTACGAGGTGATAGATAATAATTTGGAAATTGATTCCATTTACTATTACAAACTGGAACAGGTTGATCTAGATAAAACAGTGCATGAAGTTGGGCAAATTATCTATGCCCATTGCGTGCCAGTTAAATTCAATTATAACTTTAACTCTTATTTGTCAGGAGATGTTTTAACCATCATCAGCAACAAAAACCTTGACAATGTTACCATTGGCGTGTATACGGTTTTAGGCCAAACCTTAATCACCCTCAACAACGTGAACTTAAAGAATGGCGAAGCCTTCAAAATTGATGTGAGCAACCTGGCCGAAGCTGTTTATTTCATCAAAATATTTAATAGCAGCGAACAAGGCTTCAAAAAATTTGTGATTGGGAGGTAGGATGATAGGAAACAAGAGAATTTTTAAACAAATTTTTTTTCATTTATCTTTACCCAAAATAAAACGGAAAAAATGTACTGAATAATGCTAATAATTTCCATGTAATTTTCACTGAAAAACAAAGGGTTAATGGACATTTTTAATGCTCTTTTTCTTTGTAACGCAATAGAGTTCTACCTTAGCGGAAACGAAAGACTATGAAAAAAACTGCTTTTATTGTGCTTGCAAAATGTGCGGTGGGTACTTACTGGTAAAAGAGTTTAGGTCTACTGGTAACGATAATCAAACGCAGGTCTGTGTCCACAGGACTTTGCATTTAGGCTTATACGAAGCTAAACTTGATAAATAAAAGGACCGCTCTTTTATGAGCAGCCTTTTAATCATTTAAGGAAAAGGTTTATTGCTTTACTAATTTACAGTAAACTTTCTGGTTACTTGACATGATGGTCATGTAATAAATCCCGGTAGGCTGTGAAGAAATATCAATAGTAATTGTATCATTTTCCTTTTGATCAGTGAACGAGATTGCTACTTTTTGTCCAATTGCATTGTAAATTTCCATTTCATAATCGTTTATCTGTGCGTTGATAATTTCCAACGTAAATTTCCCGTTGCTTGAAGGATTTGGGAAGATCGAGGCTTTAACAGCATCTAAAGTATTGTCTTTAATACCAACTGTCGACTGTTGATGCATTACCGAACACATTACTGTTGATTGCGATGCCGTATTTCGTTGAGTGGCTGTTCCATCACCTAACTGTCCACTTGAATTTCTTCCTGTACCCCACATAGTTCCATCTGCTTTATAGAATAATGAGAAATTAGTTCCGGCGGACATACCTATTGGTGAAGTAAAACCTGTCATTTGTATCGGTACATTTGAATCTACAATGGTATTATTTCCAAGATTACCGTATGTGTTGCGACCCCAAGACCAAACCGTTCCGTCGTTTTTTAACGCGTGCACATGAAAGGCGCCTGTAGCAGCAACTGCTGATGTAATTCCTGTAAGCCCACTCACTTGAACTGGTACATTGCTGTCGGTTGTGTTACCGTTTCCAAGTTGTCCGTAAAGATTTTGGCCCCAAGTCCATACAGTACCATCGCTTTTTACGGCCATTGAAAAGAAACGACCAGCTGCTATTGCCACAACATTTGTAAGTCCACTTACCTGAACTGGAGATGTTTTATCAGTTCCTGTTGTCCCATTACCTATTTGTCCATTTACATTATCTCCCCATGCCCAAACAGTTCCGTCGTTTTTAAGTGCAAGCGTATGATATGTTCCTGCGGCAATTTTTGTTATGCCGGTTAATGAAGGAACTTGAGTGGGAATAGATTTGTCTGTTGTAGTTCCATCACCTAATTGTCCGTCGGTATTCCATCCCCAACACCAAACCGTTCCATCGCTTTTTAAAGCTGCGGAATGCCAGCCTCCTACTGAAATTGCTTTAGCTGCGGTTAAGATTAATGCTTGTACAGGGGCAGTTACATAAGTTCCGGTTGCAGAGGCATTTCCCAAACCGCCGTATAGATTACTTCCCCAACTCCACACGGTTCCGTTAGCTTTAAGCGCCATCGAGTGTGCCTCTAATTGATCTCCACCTGCCGAAACTGCAATGATCCCTGATAATCCCGGAACAGTAAAAGGCGTACTTTGATCTGTAGTATTTCCATTTCCTATTTGCCCGGTTGCGTTTTCTCCGAAAGCTTTTACGGTACTATCATTGCAAATCCCTAAAGAATGCCATCCGCCACAAGCAATACTTTGCGCGGTTGTAATGCTAGTACTGCCTAAAATACTCAGAGCCGTAGTTATTATCGATAATTTGTAATTTGTTTTTTTCATGTTTTTAGTTTTTAAGTTAATGAATATGGCTATCCGATTATTACACATTGATTTGATTAATAAAAATGGGCTTATGAGATTTGGCTTTCATATATAGGCTTATTTAACACAGCTTGCTTAAGGAGGGTATA
>JBKDJY010000013.1:0-18103 GCA_046345275.1 Bacteroidota bacterium | reverse complement strand
GCCATTACATTACTAGCGCTGTCTCCAACCAAAATTACATCAATGCCAGCATGGTCAATAATTTTTGCCATTGTAAAATCATAAGCTGTGAGCATCGCAATTTTTTCTGAACGACGCTTCATTTCTTGTAATTGATGAGTTGTTACTTTCTTTACTTCTTTTTGAACCGACATTATAATGTTTTTGGGAAAATTAAAATAATTGGGGTAAAAATAATTAATATTTTTGTATTCTCTCAAAAATCGTAAATTGCAAAGCTTTTCAGAAACATGAAACAACTACTTTTTTCCACTCTTGTTATTGTTGTTTTTTCCACTTGCAAAAATAAGTTGGAAGTTTTGGCTCCAGGAAAAGAAATGGTTTCTGTTTATGGTATTTTAGATGCAACTCAGCTTACTCAAAACATTCGAATCAACAAAGTATTCTTGAATGAAAATGACGCTTTAATTTCTGCAAAAAATGCAAATGAAATTAATTATGCGCCAGGAGAAATAACAGTATCCCTACAACGTTTTTTAACGGGTAATAGTATCCCACAATTAACAACCATAGGTAATTCATCAAAAACTGAAATTGTATTAACTGAAACTGTTTCAACAACAGAAGATGGCGTATTTAATAATTTACAACGAATTTGGCAAACTACAGACAGGCTTTATCGTAATGGAGAATATAAATTAATCATAAAGAAGACTGCCACTGGAGACGTTATTGCGAGTTCGCAAAATGTGATCATAGATAGTTTAAGCACAGCAGGAGCAGTTATGCCTTTTGTTTTTTTACCTTCAAACCCTACATCGTTTCCAAATTATTTGCCACCATTCATTGACCAATATACAGGTTTAACACCCTCTACAAGATACATCGATTATTCTAACTTTATTAAAACAAATGCCATTAAATTTAAAACCATCAAAAATGCTAAAGTGTATGACGTCATTATGAGATTTCATTACATTGATTCATTATTGGATAATAGTGTCGTTAATCATTTTGTAGATTTTAATTTTAATTCTCAAAAAGGAAACTTAAGCAAAATTGATGAACAATTGTCTGTTGAGTTTTTAGCCAATGATTTTTATACCAATTTAGAAAGAGAAATTACAAAGAAAGGTCCAGTAGCAAACTTAAAAAACCGAAAATCTTATTATATGGAGTATATTGTTTTTGCTGGCGCCGAATCTTTATCAGATTTTTTAGAAGTTAATGCGCCTTCAAATACCATAGCTCAAGACAAGCCTTATTTTACAAATATTACTGGCGGTGTTGGTATTTTTTCGAGTAGAAGTACTTGTTCCGTTTCAAAAAAATTGGACAATTTATTTATTGATAAAATTGCTTGTAATCCCAGTACTTTCCCATTACTTTTTTGCAATTCATCTGGAGTAAAACCTTCGACAGCCTGTCCTTGAATGTATTCTGACAAAATTTAATTTTAATTTTAATTTAAATGACATTTTAAATAGATTTTCGTTTTTTTTATGGCATTATGACATAAAATTTCATTAAAAACCCAATGGCATGAACATTGACTTGTAAGCACTTATAAAATTAAAAATTTAAACAATTTAAAACATAAATTAAAATGGGAAAAATAATTGGAATAGACTTAGGAACAACCAATAGCTGCGTTTCTGTTATGGAAGGTAGCGAAGCCGTTGTAATTGCAAATAACGAGGGTAAACGCACGACTCCATCAGTTGTTGCTTTTGTTGAAGGTGGCGAACGTAAAGTTGGAGATCCAGCAAAACGTCAAGCAATCACTAATCCTACAAAAACAATATCATCCATAAAACGGTTCATGGGTTCTACTTTTGATGAAGCTCAAAAAGAAATCCCTCGAATGAGTTATAAGGTTGTAAAGGGTGATAATAACACGCCACGTGTTGTAATTGATGATAGAAATTACACACCACAAGAAATCTCGGCAATCATTTTACAAAAAATGAAAAAAACAGCTGAAGATTATTTAGGAACCACTGTTGATGAGGCTGTTATTACGGTTCCAGCATACTTTAATGATGCCCAACGTCAAGCTACCAAAGAAGCAGGAGAAATAGCTGGGCTAAAAGTAAAACGTATTATCAACGAACCAACTGCTGCTGCTCTTGCTTATGGTATGGATAAAAAAGGAAAAGATATGAAAATTATCGTTTTCGATTGTGGTGGTGGTACTCATGATGTGTCTGTTTTAGAATTAGGAGATGGCGTATTTGAAGTAAAATCAACAGACGGTGACACACACTTAGGTGGAGATGATTTCGATAATTTAATTATTGATTGGTTGGCCGACGAATTTAAAAAAGATGAAGGTATTGATTTACGCAAAGATCCAATGGCTTTACAACGTTTAAAAGAAGCGGCAGAAAAAGCAAAAATAGAATTATCAAGCACAACTACTTCTGAAATTAACTTGCCATACATCATGCCAGTTAATGGTATTCCGAAACATTTAGTGAAGCAATTAACGCGTGCAAAATTTGAGCAATTGGCTGATAGTTTAATTAACAGAACAATTGAACCTTGTAAGTCAGCTTTAAAAAATGCAGGCTTATCAACTTCTGATATTAATGAAATTATTTTAGTTGGAGGTTCCACTCGTATACCTGCTATCCAGGCTGCTGTAGAAAAATTCTTCGGAAAAGCACCAAGCAAAGGTGTTAATCCTGATGAGGTTGTAGCTTTAGGTGCAGCCATTCAAGGTGGTGTTTTAACTGGTGAAGTAAAAGATGTTTTATTATTAGATGTTACTCCTTTATCATTAGGAATTGAAACTTATGGAGGAGTATTTACAAAATTAATAGAATCAAACACAACGATTCCTTCTAAAAAATCTGAAACATTTAGTACCGCAAGCGATAACCAACCTAGTGTGCAATTACATGTTCTACAAGGCGAACGCCCTATGGCAAAAGATAATCGTACAATTGGTCAATTTAACTTAGATGGTATTATGCCAGCTCCAAGGGGTGTACCTCAAATTGAAGTAACTTTTGATATTGATGCAAATGGTATATTATCTGTTTCTGCTAAAGATAAAGCAACTGGTAAAGTTCAAAACATTCGCATAGAGGCTTCTTCTGGATTAAGTAAAGAAGAAATTGAAAAAATGAAACGTGAAGCTGAGTTAAACGCAGATTCTGATAAAAAAGCTAAAGAAGAAGCAGAAAAAATTAATGCCGCAGATGGTTTAATCTTCCAATCTGAAAAACAAATTAAGGATTACGGAGATAAACTTCCTGCCGATAAAAAGGCGGCTATTGAAAGTGCAATAGCTTCTCTTAAAACTGCACATGATTCAAAAGATATAGCAGCTATCGATGCAGCTACTGCTTCTTTAAATTCGGCTTGGGAAGTAGCTTCACAAGAATTACAAGCTGCCATGAACAATCAAGGTGCGGCTAATGCTCAACCAGGTTCTGAAAATCCAAGTAACGAATCTCCAAAAGGTGAAAATGTAACTGATGTAGATTACGAAGAGGTAAAGTAATAAATGGGTATATAAATTGATATAATACTTATGCCTTTAATAAATAAAAAAGGTTGTCACTATTCAAGACAACCTTTTTTATTTTTGGTAGAGATATATCAATTTTTTTATAGAATATAAATTGCGCTTGTTAATCTTCCTGTGAGTAACCTGGCAGCAAGTTTTTATTTCATTAAAATATTTAATAGTAATGAGAGAGCTCTTAAGAAATTTGTGATTGGGAGGTAGGCTTACAAACAGGTTGCAGTTAAAATAAAAGTTGTAATTATGGTTGGCTTTGGTACAGCTTAGTTGCGTGGCTTTTTAATTGCCTCCCATAAAACAATACCAATACACACAGAAATGTTTAAGGAGTGCTTACTACCAAATTGAGGAATTTCAATGCAAGCATCACACTCTTCAATAATATTTTGCTCCACGCCATATACTTCGTTTCCAAAAACAAAAGCCGTTTCTTTTTTTGGGATTTCAAATTGATCAAGCATGATAGCTTGTTTTGTTTGTTCAACTGCAACTAAGAAATAGTTTTTATTTTTTAATTCGGTAATTGCTTCTGCTGTTGTTTTAAAATATTTCCAATTGACTGTTTCCGATGCGCCTAAAGCCGTTTTTTCTATTTCTTTGTTTGGAGGAATTCCTGTTACGCCACATAAATAAATTGCCTCAATCAAAAAAGCATCCGCTGTTCTAAATGCTGAACCAACATTATTTAAACTTCTTACGTGATCTAAAACAATAATAATTGGTTTTTTTTGAGCAGATTTAAACTCTTCTGAACTCATCCGTCCCAATTCATTCATGCTTAGCTTATCAATCATTTTGTAATGATTCGGCTATTTGTTTTATTTGAATCAATATTGGATTCCAACCCTGGCCATTGTTGTAAGCTTCTTTATAGCGTCTTTCACCATCAGCAACATTATGATAATTACCTTGCGTAACGGTTAAAACAGTTTCATTATCTACTGTGGCTAATTCATAAGAAACTGTTAAATAATTTTCAGGAATATCTTCCATTGTAGAGTGAGGATCAAAAACCGTGTATGTCAATTTCTTAGATTCTTCCAGACTGATTATTTTTCCTTTCACAAAAACTGTTTCTTTTCCTCCGTCATTTCCTTTCCATAATAAATCGCTGCCAGCTTTCCAATCAGATACAGTTTCGCAACCATACATATACCTTTTTGTTTTTTCAGGATTTACCAAAACGTCCCAAATTGTATGAATTGAAGCATTGATGCCAATAGAATTTTTTATGTATGAGGGATTTTTCATTATCGAATAATATTAAAAATGGATTTTTTATGAAGCGTTTGAATAAAACAAAAACCTACTTTAGAATGACGGTTTTTTCAACTGTTTTTCCTTCTTCCAATTTAATAATACTTGCTCCAAATTTATTATCTAAATTGGCATTAATATCTAAAATGGCAGGTAATTTAAAAGTATAATCGCTACTCCCAACTCCATTCGAAACCCCTTGCGCTTTAACATCAGCTTCAATAATGTTACCATTAACAGTTTTAACATTTACAAATAATTTAACTACGGCTCCCTTTAATGGTAATCCCAATGAATCAACAGTATAAATTTTTAATTTGCATTCTGTTTTTCTTTTGCAGGATGTGAAAACAACACCAAGAAAAATGGCAACTGATAGGCTTGTTATAAATAATTTTATTTTCATGAGGTTAATGATTAAATTGTAATCATATTTGTCCAATCAAAAATACAAAAAATAGGATATGCCGCTAAAAAAATTCACAGTAAGTATTTTACTTGTTTTAATTGTTAAATGCACCATTTCACAAAGCTTATCAAAAGAAACTATTTTGATAGAAACAGCCTTTGGTAGCATGAAAGTGAAATTGTTTAATGAAACCCCTCTACACAAGGCTAATTTTTTAAAACTAGTCAATGAACATTTTTATGATAGTTTGTTGTTTCATCGAATTATTGAAGGGTTTATGATTCAAGGAGGTGATCCTTACAGCAAGCATGCCGATTCATTTACTTTATTGGGAGATAGTGACTTGCATTATACCATCCCTGCTGAATTTAATAAAAATCTTTTTCATAAAAAGGGAATGCTATGTTCTGCAAGGAATAACGACGATGTTAATCCCTCTAAAGCATCGTCCTCTACTCAATTTTATATCGTGCAAGGAAAAGTAAGAGATGACAATGAACTTAAGATTTATGAAAAACGGGTTAATAAAAATATCATTTCTAAACTGAAAGAAAAGTATTTAGAAAAGCCTGAAAATATTGAACTTAAAAATAATGTCAATAAGTTTAAGGATCAAAAAATACAAGATAGCTTGTTATTTTATAATAAAAAGTTGGACGAATTAATATTGCCTGAATATGAAAAATCAGATAAGTATACCTTCCCAAAAGAACATCAGATTATTTATAAAACCATTGGTGGAACCCCACATTTAGATAATAATTACACGATATTTGGAGAAGTAATAGAAGGCCTAGATGTTATTGATAAAATAGCAGGAGCCAAAACAAATCATGATGATCGGCCTTTAATTGACATCAGAATGAAAATAAGTTTGATTAAAGATTAACACATTTATAAAACCAATTCACTCAATTTCAAGGCCATCGTGTTAATTAGGTCATTTAAAGGTTTTTCGGCCATTACTTTTATAAAAGGATTCATATCCCCTTCTAATTGAACATAAGTGCTTTGATCGTTTAATAAATGTATATGAAGTGTAAACACAAACTTAGCTAAACCAAGCGTTTCATAAGTAATCCGATTTGGAAATGACCGTTCTTTTATTTTAATGGTTAAAGGAACTAAACCTTTAATGCCAAAGGAACATTGCTCGGCCCTACAGGTAAAATTTTCGATTTTATCTGTGGGTAATAGATTTTTAAAATGGTTGAAATCGCCCATAAAATCAAACAAATCAGAAGTTTGAGATTTTGTAGGATGGGTGTTGCTTTTAAGAGAAAAATGCGCCAAAACAATAAAAAATTAAGGCTTCCATTTAGAAGGATTTTCTCGCCATTTTCTGAGGGATTCTAAATCATTTTTATTGATGTACTCGTGTTTTACTGCCACATCAATCAAAGCATGATAATCACACAATGAATGGTTCACACAATTTATTTCTTTTAATTTTTGAGTTGCTAAATCAAATCCATAATTAAATATTGAAACCATTCCTTTTACATTGCATCCTTTTTCTTTTAAAGCTTCAATGGCTTTGATGCTACTGCTAGCGGTAGAAATTAAATCTTCAATCACTACGACACTATTTCCAGCTTCAATATCTCCTTCAATTGTATTTGATAAGCCATGTTTTTTTGCTTCGCTTCTTACATAAACAAAAGGTAAGCCTAATTCTTGCGCCACCAAAGCGCCAATTGCAATTCCACCTGTTGCTACGCCCGCAATAACATCAGGTGTGCCAAATTTATCATGAATCAAACTCGTAAACTGTTGGCGAATAAACGTTCTTATTTGTGGATAAGAAAGTGTTTTTCTATTGTCGCAATAAATTGGAGATTTCCAGCCACTTGCCCAAGTAAAAGGTTCTTTGGGTTGTAACTTTATTGCTTTGATTTGTAACAAATATTCAGCAATTTTAGAGGCTGAATCATCAAACGGTTTCATTGTCATAGGGTGGCAAATTTAATTGGATATTCAATATTAAAAACATCTATTTATGAACATTGTAATTTACTATTTGTCGAAAAAAATTATTTTACAAACGCATCATCAAACCCTAGATCATCAAGGAGCAATAAGGATAGATTCCTTAAAAAAGAAAGAAATTTTCAAATTTTTTGAATTATTTATCGAGTCAAATAAGGATTTATTAACCTTTGAAACATCGGCAATTGAAAAAGGATTTGATAAATTAAGAAAGACTTTCAAACTTATTTATGCAGCTGGTGGATTAATTAAAAATGAAAATTCATATTTATTTATTTATCGTTTGAAAAAGTGGGACTTGCCTAAAGGAAAATTAGATATGGGCGAAAGCCCAGAAGAGGCAGCGATAAGAGAGTGTGAAGAAGAATGTGGTATTTCAAAGTTGTCGATTAAAAAAGAGTTGCCATCTACTTATCACATTTATAAATACAAAGGTGGTTTTGCCATTAAAAAAACATTTTGGTATGAAATGACCACAGAACACAAAGACACGCTGGTTCCACAAATAGAAGAAAATATTGAACGGGTAGAATGGTTTAATTTAGCCCAGATTAAAGAAATAGTTTTTAAAAACACTTATCCTGCTATTCTTGATTCTGTTAAAAATAACATTTTAGTAAATGAATAGATTTTGATTTTTATTATTAAAATTGATGACCAATTGTCTTGTTACTCCAAATTAGGTCAATTAAATTTTTACAAAAATCATTTTTAACAGCAATGCTTATGAGCTAAAAAAATCAGACGCACTTTTTATAATTCAGGATGAGCTTTTATTCCTTCCCAACCAATCATTGCGGTTTTACGTGTAGTTCCCCACATATAGCCTCCAAAATTACCTGTGGCCTGTATGACACGATGACAAGGAATTAAAAACGCAACAGGATTGCTACCTATTGCAGTACCTACTGCTCTGGAAGCATTTGGATTTTCAATTTTATTGGCGACAGCTCCATAATTTGTTAACTGACCGAGCGGAATTCTTAAAAGGGTTTGCCAAACCTTGAGTTGAAAATTTGTTCCTTTTAAGTGTAGTTTTATTTGATTAAGTTTTGTCCAATCGTGTGTAAAAATAAAAAGCGCATTTTGCTGAATTAAATCAATCATTTGCTTAAAATGAGCATTTGGAAAATGTTGCTTCATCGTTTGAAGTGAAATGGTATAATCATCAGAAAATGCCATATGGCAAATTCCTTTTTCTGTAGAAGCCACTAAAATATTGCCAAATGGACTTTCTGAAAAACTATAGTTTATGGCTAAATTCTTTCCTCCATTTTTATATTCAGCAGGCGTCATCCCCTCTATGTTAATAAACAAGTCGTGTAATCTGCTTGTTGCTGAAAGACCTGATTCGTGTGCAGCTTCAAAAAGTGTAGCTTGATTTTCTTTTAAAAGTGTTTTTGCATATTCAATGGTGATGTATTGCAAAAATTTCTTTGGACTTGTCCCTGCCCATTCGCTAAAAAGTTTTTGAAAATGAAACGGACTTAAATGCACTTTTATTGCAATTTCTTCAAGAGTGGGTTGTTCCTTAAAATTTGTTTTTAAATATGCGATTGCTTCTTCTATTCTTTTATAATTAATATTTTGCTGTTGGCTCATTTTCTTGAAATATTAAAACGTAAATATCGAAAGAAGATTTACATCCTGAAATCTGAAACTTGCTAATCTTTTTTTCTTCATTTTAAGGTTTTCTTTTCGAGTCATGGTTTGTTGATTTAAGCTCATCAGAATAAAAAATCAAATTCTAAGAAGCATTCATAAAAAAATGGAAAATAATTTTGATTAATCATTTATATTTTAGACTTTCGATATAAACTAAAAAAAATTATGGAAAATATTGAATTTAAAAAACTCCTAAAATTTTATGGAGATCATGGACAAATAATAGGTTTAAGGCTAGGAAATAATATTTTAACGGCCTTAACTTTGGGTATTTATTATCCTTGGGCACGAGCTGCGTATTTAAGATACATTTATGGTGAAACAGAATATATTGATACCCGCTTTGTTTTTCATGGCATAGGAAAAGAAGTGTTTATTGGATTTTTAAAAGCAATAGGAATACTTATCGTTTTGTATGCCATCTTATTTGCCAGTATATTTTCAAAAATTACGCCTGTTATAATTCTCGGATCTGTCGTTTTTTATTTGGCTTTTTTATTTTTAATCCCCTTTGCAATTCATGGTTCTAATCGATACCGTTTATCAAGAACTTCATGGAGAGGCATACATTTTGGCTATAGAGGCAATTTAAAAGAATTTGTAAAGTTGTTCTTAGTGGAATTTTTTTTCACAATTATTACTTTAGGAATTTATTCTTCTTGGTTTCAAGTTAAAGTTACAAAATACATCATAAGCCATGCTCGCTTTGGTAGCATAGAATTTAGATTTGATGGTCAAGCGATAGATTTATTCATTATTAAATTAAAAGGTTTTTTTCTTAGCATTATTACCTTAGGTATTTATTCTTTTTGGTATTACAAAGAATTAATTGCATTTGAAATTAATAACACTAAAATCGTTCAAAATGGTAAAGATATTTCCTTGCGCTCGACGTTAAGTGCAGGAAAAATATTTCTTCTATTAATTACTAATTTTTTAATTGTAATATTCACTTTAGGAATTGGTACTGGAATAGCGATTAACCGCGTTTTGAGAACAGCATTGGAAAACATCGAATTTGATAGTGAAATCGATGCAAGTTTATTGACTCAAACTGAAGAAGAATATAAAGATGCGTCTGGAGATGATTTAGCAGGCTTGCTAGATCTTTCTATTATTTAAAATGGAATCTTGTTTTTATTTTGATGGTTCAACCGCTCAAGGTTATGAGTGTTCAATATATATAGATCAGAATAATGTATATATTTATTTTGAAAATCAACCAGAGCAAAATATTATTTGGAATAAATCAGGCATTACATATTTTGATATCAGTGGAAATCATTTAAGTATTAAATACGGCCCTTTTCCTCAAAAAACAATTGAGTATACTGGTTTAAATTCATCAACTTTATATCAGCAATTAAGTAAGGGAAATCTTTCAAAACAATCAAAAAGCATTTGGTTAAATAATAAATTAACCATCGCTATTTCTTTGTGTGTTGGATTCATTTTAATTTGTTGTATTTCATATTTTTATTTATTGCCTTGGGTTGGTGAAAAAGCAGTTGTTTTAATTCCACAAAATGTAGAAGTTGAAATTGGAAATAGCATTGCTGAATCGGTATTAATTAGTGCTACTGAAAAGGATTCGGCAAGTAATTATGCCAATTTATTTGTATCTAAATTACAGACAAATTCTACTTATTCCATTCAAATAAAAGTAATTGATTCCGAAGAAATTAATGCATTTGCTTTGCCAGGAGGTAAAATTTTTATTTATTCAGAAATTATAAAACAAATGAGCAGTTACGAAGAGTTTACTGCTTTATTGGGACACGAAATTTCTCACGTAACAAATCAACATTCTTTAAAAAGTATTTGCCGAACAGCGGCTTCCAGTATTTTTATTGCATTATTGTTTGGAGATGTTGCTGGTATTTCATCTGCTGTGGTTGAACAGGCTGATGCGTTTAAGCAATTGCATTATTCGCGTGAGTTAGAAACACAAGCTGATGACAAAGGTCTTGAGTTTATGATACAAAATAAAGTTTCCCCAAAAGGAATGATAAATTTATTAACCCTTTTAAAATTAAAAAGTAAAGACATGCCTGATTTTATGAAATACATCAGCACACATCCAGAAACTGATGAAAGAATCAAAAATATCAAATCAAAAAAGGAATCAACTATAACTTATGAAGAAGATGGAAATTTAAAATCATTATTCGAAAAAATAAAATTGCACTTAAAGTAAATTACCAAAGCAACTTCTAGTAAAATCCTCCTTCTTGATTTGAATCTTGTCCACTGTTTTTATTTTGCTTGCCACGTTTAAATATATTGGCATCAGTTTTTCCAAATATATAACTAACATTAACTCTGAAAAAACGTGTTTCTCTTCTTCGCGATAAATCTTGAAAGTAAGAAGGAGTTTCATAATGATAGGCATTAATGCGAGAATTAAAAATATCATTTAAACTTGCATTAAAAATCCATTTGGTTTTTAAAATATAATTTAAAGAAACATCAATAGAATAAATGGGTTTTAGATAACCTAATAATAAGACTTTACGAGATTCGTAATTGCCATTTACTTGAAACGTCACATTTTTTGGTAATTTATAAGAAAGGGTTGCTTTACCATTAAAAACATAGCCTTCAGCTTTTACTTCAGGCGCATTTTCAACAACTGCACCTTTGATATAAATATAAAACGAATTGACATTTGTCATTAAATCTAAATTTTTAAAAATCGTTAGTTTTAAGGTGTTTTCAATTCCATATCGGATACTGTTATTCCCATTGATGGCTGTATTTATTAATATGGTTGATTCGCCTGGAATTGGACTATAATAAGCAATTTCAGTGATAGGTTGCTCTTCATATCTAACATATCCAGAAAATAAATAACTCCCCACTTTAAACCTTTTATTATAATTGACTTCAGCAATATTTTTAAATTCGGGTTTTAATTGAGGATTGCCAATTCGTCTGTTTTGATTGTCTGCAGATAAAATAAATGGCATCAATTGATAAAAATTTGGTCGTTGTATTTTTCTACTGACATTAAATTGCATTTCTTGGTTGTTCTTTAATTTTTTAGAAAAATAAATTGCAGGAAATAATGATTTTAAAATATCAGAGTTTCCAGATGGGTATTTATAGGAAAATGATAAATTTTGATCAACTATTTTCCCAGAGTAATAGGATTGCTCAAATCTCAAGCCGCCTTGAAATTCGATATCCCAAATTATTTTTGAACTATAATTGAAGTAAGCTGCATTAATGATGTCATCAATTTTATAATGATTACTCAAAAGGCTATCTCTCAAATATGAATCTTCGGTAACACTTGCATTTGAAGTATTAGCCTTACTATCAGAATTTTTATAATATGATTTTATTCCTAATTCTATTTTTTTTGTTTCTGTAATTGGATTAACATAATCTAATTGAAACGTAAATTGATTGGAAAAAGAACCTCCATCATTTTTTTGATATTGATTGTTCCCTATTTGTATACCATTGTTGTGTGGCGCATAAGTTGTATATAAATAATGATTTTTTGAATTATTATAACTGTAGTTTAAGTCTGTAGTTAGTTCTTTTCCAACTTTTGGAAATGTTTTTTGGAAATGTATTTGAGTTAAATAATTAACAAATCTTGCCATTTGATTATTAATTCTATTGCCATTTGCTGTTTCTGTTTTATTTGCATCTAACAAAACATAATTTTGTTTATCTAATGTTTTGTATTCACCAGCTGTTATATTTTCCGATAGTGTAATGGTGTTTCTATTATTAATAGTATAGTCAGCACTTATTTTTACTGTATTCATCCTATTAAACAATCGAGCAATATTATCTTGATTAAAATATCCCAAAGGATTTTCAGTGATGACATCTAATTGAGTTCTTCGTGTAAATCCTTTATTATTATTAATACCTTGATTGTAATTATACATGAAAGAATAATTCCAACGGTTATTTTTTAAATTTAAATTCGCCGTACCGCCATATCTATCTCCAGTTCCGATGTAAGTACTTAGCATTCCGTTATATCCAGGCTTGGTATTTTTTTTCATGATCACATTTAGAATGCCTCCACTGGCACTGGCATCATATTTTACAGAAGGGTTTGTAATAATTTCAACTCTTTCAATTTGGTCAGCTGGAATTTGCATCAACGTTAATTGTGTTGGTCTGCCATCCACAAAGATGGTAGGAGATTGATTTCTTAACTGCGCATTCCCATCAGCATCAACTGTTACGCCAGGAACGTTTTTCATCACATCAGCAGCCGTTCCTCCTCTTACAGATAAATCTTTATCTACATTGTAAACTCTCTTATCGATTCCTAAATTGACATTACTTTTTTCAGCAACAACTTCCACTTCTTTTGTTACAGTTTCATCAACTGCTAATTTGATGTCACCAATATCTACTTCTAACTTTTCGGGAGGCGATATAAATACTTTTTGCACAGACTCTTTATATCCAATAAATAATACTTTTACACGGACCAATCCAAATGAAGGAAGTCCATCTATTGAAAAATCACCATTAGCCTTCACCAATGAGCCACCTAGTAAACTATCTTTTGTATTTGATAATACTTGAACGGAAGCATATTCAACAGGAAGACCTGATGAAAAATCAATGACTTTACCATAAATTCTTCCCATTTTAGAATCTTTTGAATTTTGGAAACGATTGTTACCAGGATTTTGAGCTGAACTTGTTTTAAAAAATAGAAAATAAAATATAGGAATCAAGAATAAATTTTTCACGCGAAGCGGTTATTTTTTTATAGATTGGAGATAATCTTGCCAATTCATTGTTTTGTATTTGTCTTCACGATAGAAACGAAGAATTGGAGCAAGTGCGTCAGGAGCTAAAAAAGTATTTAAAGCATCTAAATGATTTAATTGGTCATCCAAAACCGCAATTGTTGGAAATTGCAAACGGTTATTTGTAATTTTTAAAGCAAATGTGTTTAAGGGATAGCCGTTGATTAAATTTTTATAATATTTTTCGTTTTTATAAATGATGGTATCATTGCTTTCAGCATCAAAATTCATGACATAAAAATATTTATTGATGTAGTTTACAATGGCAGTATCTGTAAGTGTCGTAGCTGTTTGAATTTTACAAGAGTTACAAAAACTGGCGCCAATATTTACCAATACTTTTTTTGGATATTTTTTTTGAAGTTTTTCTATTTCTTTTAAAGAATAAGTTTTAAATCTTTTTTTCACAAAAACGGTATCGTAAAAAGTATGATTAAATTGTTCAGAAAATTTCTCATATGGCGTTGTTTTAAAAATATTTTCCACGACGTAAACTAACAGTGGCTCTATTTTTTTTTCATCTAAAAAACCTTGTGATAACAAATTACTTTCGTAATTATAAGTCACAAATATCGTAGATGGGTAACTTAAATTATTACCTAAAAATTTAATCGCTAATTCGTGAGGTGCTTTAGGTTGTTTTGATGTAGGTTTATAAATTTCTCCGTTATAGGCAATGGTGTCTTTTGTTTCAGCATTAAATTTTACTGGATAAAAAAAAGTGTTGATGTAATTGGCAATATTAGGATTGGAGTAGGTCGTTTTCATCATATGTTTACACCATCCGCACCAATCGGTATAAATATCAATTAACAAAGGCTTTGGAGTTTTTTTATTGAGTTCTTGCGCTTCTTTGAAGCTAATCCATTTTACAAGACTTTCTTCAGTTTGAGAAATACTTTTTAAAGCAAAAGACAATCCTATCAATAAAAGGAAGATGGTTTTCATTACAATTGTTTTTAGATAGCTAGAATTTCGTAAACAAATTTAAACAAAAAAAGACCTTTCATAGGTCTTTTTTTGTTAAAGTAAATTTGAATAAAAATCTAAAATGCAAATCCTAAATTTAATCCAAACACAACTAAGCCACGTAAGCTGAAATTGCTAAGTCCTTTTACAGTGGCACTTGCTGAATTAGGAGTGCTTTCTACGGTTAAGTTTCCCTCACCATAACGGCCTAAATCTCCAATATTATTTTTAATATCATTTTTAAGATTTTCTTGTTGTACGGCATTATAATTTAGATTTCCATCTACAGCAACAGCCTCCAATTTTAATTTTGCTTTCCCGTATCCACCACCAATAATCCACCAATCAATTGAAAAGTGCTTTCCTATTATCCATTGTGAGCCAATCATTAACCCAAAAGAATTACCAGAATAGGTTGCAGTACCTTTATATTTATTAGTTACACTGGCTGAAACAACATCATTATAGTCACCACTCACTTTGTATCTTGTGTACCTGAAATAAGGTGCTAAATAAAAGCCATGAGGTGCTTGTCGCGTTTCTTTTTTGCCAGGATAAAATCTTACTTCAGGAGTAATTGAAAAGCCACCAAACTTTGGTGATATAAAACCGTCCACACTTGAAGGTTCATCATAGACTAGAGTAGGTAATTTTCTGGGCACTAAATAACTTACTCCTAATGCAGCAGAAAAATTTTTATGAAATCCATATTCATATTGAAGCGCGATATTGGTTAAAAATAATTGTGAAAGATTTAATTTTACAACTTGTTTTGGTGTACGACTCCCAGCCTCAACATTTGACTTTAGTAGAAAAGATTTTTTTTCCTTTAAAAATGGTTCATGATTTGCAGATACTTTTGTTATGAAAGCAAACAAAACCATGGAAACTGTGATGATTATTTTTTTCATTTTTTAATTGTTTTAAAATTTGGGCAAATATAAATATAAATTAATGAAGTTTGTAACATTATTAAAATTTAACATTTAATCCAATCATCAAATTAGTAGGAGCAGATGGGGCTAAGAAATTTTTAGTATATAATTTATCTCCTTCATAATAACTATATGTATAACCATTGGTTTCATATTTTTTATTTAATATGTTAAAAATCGTTAGCATAAAGTTTATTTCGTTTATCAGTTTTGTGTAAACCGTGTAATTTATTCTAAAATCATTCACCAAATAAGCCTCGATGGATCTGTCTTTATTACTGGTATTGTCTAAAAATTGCCGCCCAACATATTTATTCAAAAATGCCAGCTCTAAATTTTTGATGGGTTTAAAAATTAAATTAGCTGCTGAAATGATATTAGGAGAAAACGAAATATCACTGGATTGATACGTTTTTTTATACTGAGTGTAAATGCTATCAATAAACTCATTAAAGTTTTTTATTTTATTTTTAGATAATGTGATATTTCCATTAAATGTAAAATACTTTGTAATATTTGCATTTAATTCTAATTCTGCTCCTCTGCGAAAACTCTCATCAACATTTACTCGGTTGTAAACGCCAACATCATTTATTTTGCCATTTAATACCAATTGATTTTTATATTTCATGTTATATAAATTTAACGAGATGTTAAAGTGCTTAAACCGTTTTGTAGCACCAATTTCCAAGTCAATTAACTCCTCTGACTTTGGTCTGCTTAATAAACTAGATTGAGTGAGATCATTTCTGTTTGGCTCTTTATTTGCTTTTCCTAAACTTGCGTAAGCTGTTAAATTTTGATTAATCAAATAATTGATTCCTACTTTCGGATTAAAGAAATTATAATTCACATGTTGTGGCGCTGTGTTGATGAGCGAATTATCAAATCCTGTGAAATCATAGCTTAATTGACGAATTTGTAAATCAACAAATGTGTTAAGTTTTGGACTGAGTTTGTAAAAGGTTTTCAAATAAACATTGCCATCTTTTTTGGTTGCTTTATTATCATAGTATCGCGGTTTAAAATTATTTGGACTATTAAACTGTGCCCAAATAATTTCGCCAAAATGTTTGCCTTCATATTGATTATAACCGCCGCCCAAAATAAAATTAAGTTTTGAAGTCGCTTTGTAATCAAAATTTGCAATCACTCCCAAAAAATCATTGTCTAACCAACGTCTTATAATGATGTCAGAGGTATCTTTTGTTGTATAAACATTAGGTATATTATATACACTTAAACTTTGATCTTCTTTAAATTGCTCATAATAACCCTTTCCTTTGGTGTAATGTCCAGTAATGTTCGCTGTAAGTTTATTTCCAAACGAATGTATCAAATGTACTTGGTAATTATCTTGTTTGTAATTGTCAGTTTCATTATCATAATATCTGGTTTTTCCAAATGAATCAGTGTACTTGCCTGATGGATTATGAGTTCTGTTTTTATTCTTAATACTATCTTGGTCAACATAATTCCAGGCTTGGTATGTTTTTTCATAACCACTAAATGCAATGGCTTTTAGGACCGTTTTTTTACCATAATATCCAGCTGAAAAATAATAAGAGTTCAATTTCGAAGAAGCTCTATCAATATAGCCATCGCTGTTAATGCGAGATGCCCTTGCATCAAATGTAAAGTGCTTGTTGATTAACCCTGTGCCTGCCAATAATGTATTTTTTATGGTATTAAATGAACCAAAGGAATTGTTGATCTGAGCATAAGGTTTTTCATTCAGCTCATTGGTTTGTAAATTAATACTTGCTCCAAAGGCTCCAGCTCCGTTAACGGAAGTTCCTACACCACGCTGCACCTGAATGTTATTGGTTGACGATAACAAATCGGGCATGTTTACAAAATAAGTAATTTGACTTTCAGCATCATTCACAGGCACTCCATTAATGGTTATATTGATTCTGGTTCCATCTGTTCCTCGAATTCTAATTCCTGTGTAACCAACGCCATTTCCAGCATCTGAATTAATCACAGTTGATGGAATTGAGTTTAAGGCGTAAGGTAAATCTTGCCCAAAGTTTTGTTTTTTGATATCTTCATTGCTTACATTGCTATGCGCAAAAGCAGAATTCAAATCTACTCTGCTACTATTTACAACTACTTCATCTAAGTTTAAACTATGATCCTTTAATAAGATATTTAATTTTAGATTTTCTTTTATGATAACCGAATCTGTTTGCGTTTTAAAACCAAAACTACTGGTCACCATGACATAAGTTCCAGCTTTTAAATTCGTAAATTCAAATTCGCCATTTATATTGGCCTGACTTACTAAATAGGTGTTTTTTAATTGAATGACGCCATAAGGAATTGGTTTTTGTTCTGGAGAAATTAACACACCACTCAAGGTAAATTGAGATTTTGCAATTTGATTACTTCCCAAAATAATGGCAAGCAAACACATTTTTTTTAAATTTTTCATTTTTTTAAATTGTTAAAAATAATTTTGCAAGGGGATGCAAAACCTTTAGTTAACTTTTTCCCTACGCAGGCATTATCCTGATCAGGTGTATATTGATTAACGATTTGTCAATCAATAACGGGTATAATCTCAGCC
>JBKDJY010000012.1:0-18988 GCA_046345275.1 Bacteroidota bacterium | reverse complement strand
AGTATTCTTTTGCTATTCTATGGCTGATGGCATCTACAATTTACTCAAATCATCTAACGCACCTATTAATAAAAAATCAAAACCGCCCAATGAGTTCCAATTATTTTTTAACTTTGATTAGAATAATGGGGAAACTCCAGTGAATTGAAACGGACGCAGTTCGGCATGCTCATTATAAATAAAGTTTTCAATAAGTAAATCAATAGGCGTGTTATAAATTTGAAGATTTAAACCATGAAACAAACTGTCGCAATATTTACTTATTGAACTTTCTGGCAAACCCATTTTCTGAAGTTGCTTAATACTTGGTTCAATGGTTTTTAAAAACTGTGCTTTGTGTTGTTGAGTTGAAATGAATAATTGATTGAGATCATTTTTACGAGCTTCAATTATAAAATCTAAATGAACCAGTTCATGCATTATTAAATGTTCAACCGCAGGATAACCCGGTTTGAATTTTACAATGTGTTTAGTCCTATCATAATTTTCTGCAAATTCAATTTTAGCAGCTGTTGGTATTTCTGAATCTTCAATAGTTTCAATTTCGGTGCCTCCTTCAAATTCAAGTTTGTGAAGGTATTGTTTCACTAATTTTTCACCTTCGTTAGTTTCACTTATTTCCTTTGCAATTTCAAAAGCCTGCTTAACAGAATTTTGATACAAAACATCTTTGTTATTGCTTAATTTAATGGCTTGAATTGTACTGTAAAATGCAGAATGTAAATCGTTTTCTTTTTGTGCAATTAAGGCTAACGTTAAATGCGAATTAGGATATTCATTATTTATCTGGATTGCTTCCCACAAATATTTTTTAGCTTCTTCTAATTTATTTTGCTGAAAAAGTAGGTAGCCAATATTGGTCAGGCTAATGTTATCAGTTGCATTATTTTTTACTGCTTGATCGTAATATTTCATTGCCGTTGGAACGTCATTTTTGAACTTGGCAAAAATGTTACCCATCATTAACAATGCCCATCCGTTTGAAGAGTTCCAACGAAGCGCGTCGATTAAATAATTGATTGCTTCATCCTGGTCTCCTTCATCAGAAAGTATTTGGTCCATAATACGGTAGTATTCCGAATTAGTAGGATTTTTTTCAATAAGTTTATGTAGGATTGGTTTTGCTTCAGAATACTTTCCTTTTTCGCAAAGCGTTACAGCTTTTTTGAATTCTTCATCAAGGGCAATAATTGATTTGGTATCAATTTCAACTGTAATCCAATCTTTATCAATGGCTACTTTAGGTTTGAAAGAACCGTAAGTGTAGTACGTTTCTAATGTACTGATTATTAAATCATTACCCCCCCCCTGTTTTTAATTCAGGAAAAATGGCAAAAAGAAAATCGTCTATTTTATGAGAAATAATCATCTCTGATACAGTTAATTAATTTAAACAGGAAATTAAGTGAAGAAAGTGTACGGTATATATATTTTATAAAAATGGATTTGAGTTTTGCAGACCCTTATATAAGGGTCTGCAAAGGTGCAAAATACTGTGCTGGTATCAAATATTAGAACAATAGTTTGACCTTTCAAAGGTGCTTTTTTTCATTAAAATAAACAACTGTTAGTGTTAAAATAATTTAATTTCCGCAGGATTACCCACGCTTAATGCCTGTACACAAAATCCAGCGGAGCCAGGAAATTTATACCAAAGGACTTAAAGCTAAACGTTTTAAAAATATCATCTCTACAGCCGAAATGGTTCTGTTATTTGATGAGTTAGAAAAATAATATATGCCTTAGCTTTATTTGTTCGTTAAAAACGAACTTTTAAAACATCCTCTTTACAAACGAGGACGAGGGGGGGGCACAAAATCCAGCGGAGTCAGGTTATTCATTCACGGCACACCGAGGAAGAGGTGGTTTTTTTAAATTTAAAAAAGATTACCCTTCAATATCATCTTCAACAGAATCAGCCTTTGCTTTTCCAGCTTTTACTTTTGCTTTGTGAGTATCATGCTTGTTTTTTTTGATTGTTTCGAACTTTGTTTTTTGCTCTGGCGTTAAAAATCCACCAACAGTTCCATCAAAAGCATCGTTATTTGCTTTTACTTGTTCGTGTAAACCTTTTCTTTCTTCAGGAGTTGTAGAGCCTTTAAGTTTATCACGTAGCAATTGATTTGCAATGATACGTTTTAAAGCAGCAACTTCCCAATCTGCTTTTTGAGTAGCATTAAGACCAAGTGTCTTTTCAGCCCAATTTGCCCTCCTTTTTGCACGCTCCTCAGGAGTTTGATCTTTCTTTTGTTGTTGTTTTTGAGACTTAGTAATTGTTGCATCCTGTGCATTGCTTAAAGTAGTTAATCCAGCTACTAGAGCAATCGATAAAATTATTTTTTTCATATTCTTATGGTTTATTTTTTTATTTGACTAATCTAAGTTAGTAAGGTTTAACTAACATTACTAATTTATTTTATTATTGTTATTCTAAGTCAAAAAATAATGTTTTGTCAACATAGGTAGCATAATCTCTTTAAGAACCATTATCCTCAAATGTAGATTTTTGCTCCTCTCGCAAAGGTTTTATAACGAATGGTAGAAGAGTGTGGGTGGATTTAAAACAAATAACTTGATATCATTTTGTTTTGTTAAAGCCGAACGGCTTTGCCTTGGCTTAACATGGTGAGGTTTGCAATACGATACAAAAGTCTTGCAGCAACGTTTGCATTCCATTCATCTTCTCCAGCAACTTCATTGATGTCAAATGCAATGATTTTTTTACCTGAGGCAACACATAATTCTAATAAGTATAAAATTTGTTCTGTTTCAAATCCGCCAGAAACGGGTGTTCCAGTGCCAGGACAAAGTTTTGGATCTAAACCATCAATGTCAAAACTCAAATAAATATTTTGCGGCAACTCCTTAATGATATTTTCACAGATCGAATGCCATGTAATACCTTGATATTGCTGTTGCTTCAAATCCCTATCAAAAAAAGTTTTTATTTTCTCATTTGAATTGTTGATGATTGTTAATTCAGCTTCACAATAATCTCTTATTCCAACTTGAACTAATTTTTTTACCTGATTAATTTTTAAGGCATTAAACATAATTGAAGCATGGGAAAATTCAAAGCCTTCATATGCTTCTCTTAAATCAGCATGCGCGTCAATTTGTAATATGCCAAACTCACCGAGGTGCTCGCCTAAAGCTTCTATCATTCCTAATGGAACAGAGTGGTCGCCACCCAGCAGGCCGACAGTTTTATTTTGTTTTAAAAAATGTAATACCCGTTTTTTTACCCAACTATTCATTTCTTTACACGCATGATTAATGTCTTTTATTTCTGAAATTTCAGAAATTGATTCTCCATTACTTTGTTTATCAATAATAATTTCGGCAACAGGACGATAAATGTCACTCATATCTTTAATAGACTCGTTGATGTCATCCATTGCTATGCCAAGCTGCCAGGCATCTTTCACAATAGGATCAAACAAATCAACTTGAAACGATGCATTAAATATTTTTTCAGGTCCTTGTGCAGTTCCTCCACCATAGCTTACAGTTACCTCCCATGGAACAGGAATTAGAACTGTTTCTGATTCGTTGATGGTAAATGGTAAACCAAACATATTTGCATTTAAATCCCCAACACTGTTTGGATTAAAGTTTTTAATTTTTTCTTGTTTATTCATGAAGGTTTTCTTTAATTTTTTTTAAAAGTTTTAATTCCAAAATCTCTTTAAGGAGCTAATCTTTCAATTTTCCAATTTTGATTTTCTAGGGTATAGCAAATTCTGTCGTGCAATCTGTTTTTGCGTCCTTGCCAAAATTCGTAGTATTGGGCGTGAATGACATAACCACCCCAAAAAGTTGGCCGCTTAATTTCCAAATCTTTTAGTTCTAAAGTTTTTTCTTTAACAAAATCTTCTAATTCAGATCTGTTCCTTAATTTTTTACTTTGAGGCGAACTCCAAGCTCCAATTTGAGAATCGCGGGGACGAGCTTTAAAATAAGCGTCGCCTTTATCTTCCGAAGCTCTAAAAACTTTTCCTTCGATTCTAACTTGACGCTCTAATTCTGGCCAAAAAAAAGTTATACATACATTGTTATTTACTTCAATATCCTTGGCCTTCTTTGAATTGAAATTCGTATAAAAATAAAATTCGTTTTTATAAAATTCGCGAAGGTAAATAATTCGAGAGCTGGGTTTAAAATCTGATGATACTGTAGACAAAGCACATGCATGAGATTCTAAAACTTTAGTTTCAACAGCTTCTAGCAACCATTTTTCAAATTGAATATCCGGAAAAGTTTGAACATCTTGCTCTGACAAGGTACCCTTTAAAAAATCTTCTCTTAATTGAAATATATGCTGACTAATTTCACTCATTTTTATACTTTTACACAAATATAAAGCATTAAAACGATTGGTAAAGCCTGGCGAAATATTAATTGCAAATCCTTTTTTGCTGGATGATTATTTTAAGCGAACCGTGATTTATACGGTTGAACATAATAAAACAGGAAGTCTTGGTTTTATTATTAATAAACTCCAAGGATTAATGTTGAAGGATATTTTCCCTCATTTAAAAAATGGCAATTTCCCATTATACCTGGGTGGGCCAGTATCTTCTAATCAATTATTTTACACGCATACCCTCGGTTTTAAATTAAAAGACAGTGTTGAAATAACAGATGGTGTTTTTTGGGGCGGCAATTTTTTTGAGCTTACGAGGATGATTGAAAATGAAGAGATAGCAAACGAAGACATCAGATTTTATATTGGTTACAGTGGTTGGGGTGCCCACCAAATAGATGAAGAAATGGAGAAAAATATGTGGCTGATAAACCGAATAGATTATAAAGAGCTTGTTAATAATAGAGTAGAAACAATGTGGGGTGATGAGCTAAATAAGATAAACCCAGGTTACAAAGCTTTTAGTGATTTTTCATTTGATCCATCATTAAATTAAAACCGTTTATGAAAAACATCTTAGTTGTTTATTACAGTCAAACAGGTCAAGCAAAATTGGCAATAGATGCGGTGATGTCTCCATTTCAAAATAATCCGAATTATCATGTTACCCAATTTTTAATTAAACCCAAAAAACCTTTTCCATATCCTTGGCGGTATACAGAATTTTTTGATACTTTTCCAGAAACGGTTCAAGGAGTTAATTGTGAATTAGAAACCCTTGAAATAGATCAAACCATCAATTACGATTTAATCGTTTTGGCCTATCAGCCTTGGTTTTTAAGCATTTGTGTCCCCATAAATAGCTTCTTAAAATCAGAAATTGCCTCCGTAATTTTTAAAGGTGTACCTGTGGTAACAGTTATTAATTGCAGAAATATGTGGATTAGCGCTCAAGAAAAAATGAAACATGCTTTAAAAAAGTTGCAAGCAAATTTAGTTGGCAATATCACGTTTGTAGACAAATCAGCTAATTTAATTTCATTGATTACCGTGCTTGCATTTATCTTAAAGGGGGAAAAAGGAAAGTTTTTATCTATATTTCCAAAATATGGTGTTAATGCCAATGATTTAGAACAAGGAAGAACTTTTGGAAATTTAATCCGCTCTCATTTAGAAGCCCAAACGCTAAAAAATTTACAATCAGAATTGATTAAAGTTAATGCAGTTAATGTGAGGAGCCATTTGATGATTATGGAAGGACGAGGTAATTTGTTATTTCCGCATTATGCCAATTTTATTACTAAAAAAGGAGCAGCAGGAAGTAAAGAGAGAAGAGCGAGGGTGAGAATTTTCGGAATTGTTTTACCCTTATTGATTTTGCTCGCATCTCCTATTATCACAATAGTTTCTCGCCTTGCACCTGTTTTAGCAAAAAACAAACTTCAAAAACAAATTGATTATTACAGTCAAAATAGTTTAAATCAATTGTGATTTTAGATTAGCTTTTCTTTAAATTTGGAATAAAAAATTTTGTCATGAAAAAAATAGTCTATTTCCTGTGTTTTTTATCAGTCCTTTATTTTGTAAGTTGTTCTCCTGATAGTAAAGATCAGGCACTAACGCCAACTTCAAGTGATGAAAGAGATAAGTTTGTTGGAACTTGGTTATGCAATGAAACCAGTCAAATCACAAACTCTTCGTACACCATTTCAATTAGTAAATCAACTACCAACTCTTCTGAAATCATTATCAATAAATTTTATAATCTAGTTGCACAAGCAAGGGCATCAGTTTCTAGTAATTCGATTTCCATACCTTATCAAAATCTTTCTTCCATTGGTTTTGGATCTGGTAACGGTAAGCTTTCATCTAATGGAATCAATTTAAATTTGAATTATATTGTAAAAGTCGCTTCAAACCCAAACGATACTTGTTCGGCCATTTGCGTCAAGCAATAAGTTAATTTTTTTAAAAGATCTTAATTGATATTACTTTTTTTATTGAATTTATTTTGGGTTATCGTCAATTTTTATGGAAAGGTTTGCATCTTGAAGCTAAAGGAAATGCTGGCCATGCTAAGGGTAAAAAAGATCTAATTGATGGAAAAGATTATGAAACATCTACTTTGTTTTGGGAAGCAAATATTGGATATAAATTCACAATTATCAAAAAGACAAATAGCAGTTTTTATATCATTCCTCAATTTGGGGCTATTGGTAATGCAAAAGGAAATAGTACTATTAATATTGGCCCACGAGGCGGCAAGCCTGATAATTTTACACAAAGCAATTTACTTGTTGGACTTAATTTCTAAAACAATTTCAAAAGTTCAAATTTTAGCTTGCTGACAGGAATAAAATTTTAAATCGTTTTCATTCCTATTACACTTGAGTCAGAATACAACAAGAAAAAATTTGTTGGATTTAAAATGCTTTCAAACTTTATAACTTATCAGATTCATTCTGATACGATGAATTTATATTTTATTAGAACTTTAATAATCTCTTAAATTTCTGAGCGACTAATTTGGTAGTAAATAAAATTTAATCCATTGAATGTTTTAGCATCCTTGAAAATGTTCTTTTGTGCATTGATGAAAATATAGTTTGCATTGTAATCATCATAGTTAAAATGTTTCTAATTGATTTCATAAAGTTTAATTGTAGATTTTAATTTTAGTTATCAATTTTTTTATCATCATATTTTTTTTATTCTGAAGAAAGTACTATTTTTAATGAAAATAGTTGGAAATTCAAACAGCATCAATTAAACTGATTACGATAAAGATTAGAATTTAAAAACCTAAATATACTTTTTGAATTCTTAAGCAAAATAATGCTGTCATGAAAAAACCCTCCATTCCAAACAATGAAAATCTAAGGCTGGAGGAATTAAATTCTTATGATATACTAAATTCAATCGAAGAGGATGAATATGATTTTTTAACTCAAATGGCCGCTGAAATATGTGGCACTAAAATTTCATTGGTGAGTCTGGTAACTGAAAATAAACAGTGGTTTAAGTCTCATCATGGTTTAAAAGTTAGGGAAACCAACAGAGAATATGCTTTTTGTGCACATGCAATCAATCAGCCAAATGATGTATTTGTTATAAATGATGCACGAAAGGATGAGCGCTTTTTTGACAATCCACTGGTTACAGGACAGCCACATGTGGTTTTTTACGTAGGGGTACCTTTGCTAAACAATAATGGATTTGCTTTGGGAACGCTTTGCGCAATTGATGATAAACCTCATAAATTGACGCACCACCAAATAGAATCACTCAAATCCCTATCAAAACAGGTAATGAACTTGCTTGAATTGCGTAAGAAAACAAAAGAGCTTACCGATGCAAACAAATCTCTAGAAGAAATTACTAGTCTTTTAAACGATGCACAAAGTGTAAACAAATTGGGAGCTTGGGAATTGGATTTAAAAACAGGTCTTACAATTTGGACAGATGAAGTTTATTACATACATGAAGTCGAAAAAGGCTTTGACCATAATAAAACGAATGGCTTAGAATTTTATCATCCCGAATACCGATCTGTTATTTCTGAAGCCATTGAAGAATCATTAGAATCAAAAAAACCTTTTGATGTTACATGTAAATTTATCACGGCAAAGAATAACTTAAAATGGGTGCGATCAACGGGTAAGGTTTTACAAGAAAATGATGCGAATATTAAATTAGTTGTTACGATTCAGGATATTACCATTTTGAAAGACAATGAGCTTAAAATCATAAAACAAAAACAAGATTTAGAAAACATTCTAGAAGGTACCGAAGCAGGAACTTGGGAATGGAACGTTCAAACTGGTGAAACTATCTTTAATGAACGATGGGCCCAAATATGCGGATATACGCTTAAAGAGCTTGAGCCTATTGATATTAATACATGGCTTAAACTTGCTCATCCAGATGATTTGAAAGCATCAGAAAAAAGATTAAATGATCATTTTGCGGGAATAAGTAAAAATTATGAGCTTGAATCTCGAATGCTTCATAAAGATGGACACTGGATTTGGGTGCTTGATAGAGGTAAAGTATTTAGTTGGACTCAAGATGGAAAGCCACTAATGATGTTTGGAACTCACCAAGATATTTCTAAACGAAAATTTATTGAACACGAAACGTCCTTTCGTAAAATTCAGCTCGACACAATGTACGCCCTTTCTCCAATTGGCATATCACTTAGTGATTTTAAAACTAATCATTTTGAAGATGCCAATGAAAGACTTCTTAAATCGTTAGGATATACAAAAGAGGAATTTATTAAACTTGATTATTGGGAATTGACGCCGAGAAAATATGAAAATTTAGAAAATGATATCTCAAAAAAATTAAAAAAGCATGGAAGATATGGACCTTACGAAAAGGAGTATATCAACAAAAACGGTAAACACTTTCCCATTTCAATCATCAAATTTGTTATTGAAGATGTAGATCATAAAAAAAGAGTTTGGTCCTTTATCGAAGATATGACCGTTAGAAAGAAGAACGAGGATGAAAAGCAAGATCAACTTCAAAAAATAAAATCATTACTTAATGTTACAGAAGAACAAAACAATCGTTTAAAAAACTTTGCTCATATTGTTGCTCATAATTTAAGATCTCACTCTTCTGGCATATTTTCATTACTGGAAGTATTAAAAGAGGAGCAATCTCAACTAAGTGAAAATGAAATTTTTCAATTTCTTTTGAAGGCTTCAAATAACTTAAGTGAAACCATCGAGCATCTAACAGAAGTTGTAGAAATTAATTTAAAGTCTAATGATAAATACAAAGTATTTAATTTAAAAAATTTAGTTGCAAAAATAGCTACCAGTATTTCATCATTAGCTAAAAATGCAAATGTAATTATAAAGAATCAAGTTGCAGATGATGTCTTATTATCTGCGATTCCAGCTTATATAGAAAGTATTATTTTAAATTTTTTGACTAACGCAATAAAATATAAGTCGGAAGAGCGAGAACAAAGTTTTGTGAAAATTACAACAGCAAAAGAATCACATCATGTTGTCATACAATTTGAAGATAATGGACTAGGTTTAGACCTGAAAAAACATGGCAAGAAAATCTTTGGTATGTTTAAAACCTTTCATAATAATACTGAAGCCAGAGGAATAGGCTTGTTTATAACTAAAAATCAAGTAGAAGCAATGGGCGGAAAAATTGAAGTAGAAAGTGAAGAAAACAAAGGAACAATTTTTAAAGTATATTTGCCAAATGAAAGAAATTAATTTAGTTTGCTTAATTGAAGACGATCCCATTCATGTTTTTTTATCAAAAAAATATATTGAAATGACGGGCGTTATAAAGAATGTCCTCATTTATAATAATGGAAAAGTTGCGTTTGATAATTTGAAAGCCATGTTTACTTCTGGTCAAGAATTGCCAGAACTCATTCTTTTAGATTTAAATATGCCCATATGGGATGGTTGGCAGTTTTTAGAAGAATTTACCAAAATTCCAATAAACAAAGTTATTACCATTTATATTTTAACCAGTTCCTTAATTAAAGAAGATTTGGAAAACGCTGAAAAGTACGGATTAAAAGGAAATTACATTGTTAAGCCAATTAGTTTAGCAAAAATGAAAAAGGTACTATTAGAAATGGCCTAGAACGCTAAACTCTATCCGTATTGACCTAAATCAAATAAGAAATTGAAACAAATACACGAATAACATGCTCCAAAACGATTTAATTTTGAAGGCTGCAAAAGGCGAATATGTTGAACGCACTCCAATATGGTTAATGCGGCAAGCTGGAAGAATTTTAAAAGAGTACAAAGCCGTAAGATCTAAAGCAAAAAATTTTATTGATTTTGTTAAATCACCTGAGATGGCAGCAGAAGTTACCATTCAGCCCGTTGATATTTTAGGGGTTGATGCGGCCATTATTTTTTCAGACATTTTAGTAATTCCAGAAGCGATGGGCTTGCCTTATCAAATGATTGAAGCAAAGGGACCCTATTTTGAAAAAACTATAAAATATAAAGCAGACATTGATTCATTGCATATCGCCAATGCCAATGATTTAAATTACGTCATTAAAGCCATTGAATTGTCAAAGAAAGGATTAAACAATAGAGTTCCTCTTATTGGCTTCGCAGGAGCTCCTTGGACAATTATGGCATACATGGTGGAAGGAAGTGGAAGTAAAACATTTAGTCAAGCAAAAAAACTTTTATATCAAGAGCCTGACCTTGCCCATCAATTGCTCGAAAAAATTACCCAAAGCACAATTAATTATTTAAAAGCTCAAATTGATGCAGGAGCAGATATGATTCAGATTTTTGATAGTTGGGCTGGCGTTCTAGGAAGCGAGCAATATAATCAGTTTGCTTTAAAATATATTTCTAAAATATGTAATGCCATTCAGCCTCTCGTGCCAATCACAATTTTTGCAAAAGATGCACATTATGCTTTACCAGATTTAGCAAAATTAAATTGCAATACAATTGGTTTAGATTGGACCATTGACCCCCTATATGCGCGCCTTGTAATAGGAAAAAGCAATAAAACCTTGCAAGGTAATGCAGATCCTTGTTTACTTTATGCCGATGAAAAAACTATTGAAATTGAAGCGAGAAAAATGGTTAATGCTTTTGGCAAACAGCGTTACATTGCCAATCTTGGTCATGGCTTATATCCTGATTTGGATAAAAACAAAGTGAAATTTTTTATCGATTGCATCAAGTCCTTTAATTAGTTTAAAAATCCCAACATGTTGCCAGTATTTTTTTGATAAAATTTCCATTTAATTTTTTAGGATCTGAGAATGATTATTTTGAAATGTTGAACTTACCTGTTTTAATAGGTAGGTTATTAGCATCCAAAATCGAATAAAAATATAACCCCACACTTAGACTTGATAAATTAAATCCTACTTTATTATCAACGAAGTTGTCAGATGCAATTATTTTTCCAACGACATCTTGAATTAAAATTTTATGGGCGTTTGAGCGAACTGAACTAAAATAGACAATACCATTTGAAGGGTTGGGGTAAATAAAAGTTTCATTTGCTTGTAAATAATTTTCCTCTTCACCAACCGTTAAATAGTTTTTTTGAATTGTTACCAGGGTTTGTGAATTCACTGAAAAAGGAATAAAGACCGTCAACGTATTATTGGTAATCGTTAACAAAGGTCTTTTGGATTTGTTAATTGAATAGTAATCGTAGGTTACATAATCAATTGAGGCAACACCACCATTTAAACTTAACGTTTGAGCTGTTTTTACACGAATAGCATTGGTAAATGTATTTGCGCCAATGACTAAAGTACCAGTACCGTCAATTTTTGCAGTACAATTTCCTGTAAAAGTAATATTTCCTATCACACTCACAAAACCAGTACCACCAATAATACTCGTAGTGCTTGTATTTAAACTCATAGGGTATGATGCCACAATAGCTGGATTGGTATAGGTTAAACTTAAATTAAAGGCACCCGCAGTCAAATTTCCTCCAAAATACTTTAGTTCGGATGATGTAGAAGAATAGTAAGAACTATTTGATGGAGATGAACTTACTACCAAATATCCAGGATTATTTGTATTAGTAGATACAGCTGATGTGAAACTGCTTGTGAGCGAGGGATGAATTGAAATTGCTGAATAATCCCAAAATGAAGATGAACCAGATGATCCAGGAACAATCCCAACAGAATCACATTGATTAGTTGCGAAAACATCTCCTGATGTAGGGGCATGATTTGCCTCAGTTAACTGGGCTTTTATAATGAGAGAACTTAATAAATGAGTAAACAAAAATATTTTTTTCATACGCAGATTTTATTGTTTTTAATTATTACATGTATTTACGATAAGTGCATTTAGAATTATGACTCAGATTTTTTGCTAGACATTTGACTTCTTTTGCTTGTTAGAGCATGATTATTTTAGATCATCTCATTTAATAATTAATCAAAAATATGAATTAATTGAGAATATCAAATACTATTTTCCCTGGATTTAAAATTAAATTGGGATCAAAAACTTTTTTTACATTTTGCAATAAAGTTAAGTGATGTTTTGGAAACATAATTGGCATATACTCTTTTTGACTCAAACCGATGCCATGTTCACCACTGATGGTTCCTCCAAGTTTTTTACAAATTTCAAATATTTCTGTGATGCCTTTTGGAAGTTTTATTTCCCAATCTTCATCGCTTAATTCACCTTTAATAATATTTACATGCAAATTACCATCACCTGCATGCCCATAGCAAACACTTTTAAATCCATATTTTTCTCCAATGTTTTTCACACCTTTTAAAAGTATTGGTAATTCAGCCCTTGGCACGACAGTGTCTTCTTCTTTATAAACTGAATTACTTTTTACGGCTTCACCTACTTTTCGCCTAATTTTCCATAACGATGCTTTTTGCTCTGCACTATCGGCTATTAAAATATCATCACACTCATGTTCAGTCATAATGTTGCCAATGATTTCGCAATCTTTAAACAAAACATCCATGTAATTGCCATCAACTTCAATTAGCAACAGCGCTTGCCAATTGGGTTTAATAGTAAAATTAACTTCACCTGCATATTTAATACTCCAGTTAATGGCATCGCGTTCCATAAACTCCATGGCGCTAGGAATGATACCAGCTCTAAATACAGCGCTTACAGATTCACAGGCTTTTTCTGAAGAAGTAAATGGAACCAGCATTAACAAATCATGTTTAGGCAAAGGAATTAATTTGAATATTATTTTAGTAATAATTCCTAGCGTGCCTTCGCTGCCAACCATTAAATGAGTTAAATTGTACCCTGTTGAATATTTAAGTGTGTTTGCTCCTGTCCATATAATATCTCCATTTGGCAGAACCATTTCTATATTTAAAACATAATCCCTCGTAGTGCCATATTTTACAGCTTTTGGGCCACCACTACTATGAGCAACATTTCCTCCCAATGAACAGCTCCCCCAACTGGCCGGATCAGGAGGATAAAATAAGCCTACTTTTTTTACTTCTTCTTGGAAGACATAATTGATAACACCTGGTTCTACTGTTGCTTGCAAATTACGTTCATCTATATCAAGGATAGCATTAAAATATTCCATACTAATGACAATGCCAGCATAGATGGGTAAAGCACCACCACTTAAACCTGTGCCTGCCCCACGAACCGTAACAGCTATTTTAAGCGTGCTAGCAAATTTCATAATTTCTGAAATTTCACCAACTGTTTTAGGTTTTAATACAACTTCGGGTTTAAAAATAAAATCTTCTGTTTCGTCTTGCCCATATTTTTCTAAATTATCATTATCAATATAAACAGCTTCAATGCCTACAATTTTTTGTAATTGATGGATATGTTCTTGATTTATTTTGGTATAGTTTCTGTTCACGCTTTTTTTATTTTTTTAGTTTCATAACTGCCCAATCGTTTTTATCATAACTTTCTATAAAAATAAAACCAATATGAGTTGCGGTGTTTTTTAATTCATCTACATCTGCTTTAAAGAAACCACTTAACAATAAAAAACCATTTTTTTTAAGGCAAGTAAAATAATTTGGCAAATCTTTTTTTAATACATTTTTATTGATGTTTGCCAATATCACCTCAAAGGTTTCTTGTTTGGGTAAAATTGACGCATCTCCTTTTTCAAATTTGATTTGCTCCGTTTGATTAACACTTGAATTTTCAATTGCATTTTCAATACTCCAATCGTCAATATCAATTCCTAATACTTTAGCAGCACCCAATTTTTTTGCAAGAATACCCAAAATACCTGTACCACAACCCATATCTAAAACTTCTGTATTTGCAAAAGGAATACCAAACATGGTTTTGCAAATTAACCATGTGGTATCATGATGGCCAGTTCCAAAACTCATTTTAGGAGTAATGATTATTTCGTGCTTGATATTTTTTGATTGAGGATGAAAATCAGCTCTGATGCAAACCAAATCATCGACATATACAGGATTGAAATTTTTTTCCCATTCTTCATTCCAATTGGTTTTTGGAATGATTGTTTTTACATAAGAAAAACTAAAATCTTCAAATGACAATTCTTTAATTAAAGTTTCATTCTCAAAAATTTCTTGAATGTAAGCCTCTATGCCAGTTTCGCTTTCTGTAAAACTTTCAAATCCTAAGTCTGCTAAAAGAGCAATTAATATGTCAGAGCCAGGCTCTTTGGGAAAAACAGTAAACGAATATTGTATATAATTCATTTTTTAGGAGTCTATGTGAGTAGTCATAAACAAGATTGTTTTAAGAAAAAATTAGAAGGAATTAATAATGTTACAAAATTCTTCTGCTTTTAAAGACGCACCTCCTATTAATCCACCATCCACATCCGGACAGTTGAATAACTCTTTTGAATTTTGAGCATTACAACTTCCTCCATATAAAATCGAAACATGTTGGGCAATTTCAGTAGAAAATAATTTAGAAATTTCATTTCTAATGAAAGCATGCATCTCTTGTGCTTGTTCAGTTGATGCTGTTAAACCAGTTCCAATTGCCCAAACAGGCTCATAGGCAATTATAAAGTTTGAAAATTCCGAAGCAGTAAATTTTGAAACAACTTCTTTTAATTGTAAAGAAATTACTTCAAAATGAATTTTAGTTTCTCGTTCATTCAGGGTTTCTCCAATACAAAAAATTGGTTTTAAATGATGTGTGAGTGCTTCTTTTATTTTTAAGACTAGTTCTTCATTAGTTTCATGAAAGTAATATCGTCTTTCACTATGACCAATTAAAACGTATTGTGTTCCGACGGATTTCAAAATTTTAGCACTTACCTCTCCAGTATAAGCACCGCTTTCTTTTGTAAAACAATTTTGAGCTCCTAAAAAAACTGTTTGGTTCATGTTAATTTTTTTACCAATGTTATTTAAGTAGGGGAAAGGGGGAATTAATATTTTCGTTATGCCATTGATTTGTTTTGGCAAAGAATTTAATTGGGTTAAAAAATTATCAACCAAATCAGAAGCTTCTGAGAGCGATAAATTCATTTTCCAATTACCTGCAACAATTTTTTCTCTTATCATTTATTTTAATCTAACGCGTGGATCCAGCAAGCCATACACAATATCAACTACAATATTAGTAATCACAAATATGGTGGCAAAAATGATGGTAGCTCCCATCACAACTGGCAAATCATTTTTGGTTAATGCTTCAAATACTTCGTAACCAATACCTTTCCAACTAAATATCTTTTCTACAAATATAGCACCTGCCATTAAACCAGCAAACCAACCTGATATAGCTGTAACAACAGGATTTAAAGCGTTTTTCAGGGCATGTTTGATAATGACACTTCTTAAAGTTAATCCTTTTGCCTTAGCTGTTTTAATATAATCTTGGCTCATTACATCAAGTAAAGAACTTCGCATGAGCTGTACAACAATTGCAAGTGGCCTTATACCTAATGTAATCGCAGGCAAAACTAAATTTTTTAATTTAAGTTGTGATCCTTCCCAAACATCTATATCAAATAGGCTTCCAGTTGGTGACAGGCCAGTATAATCTCGTAACACATAGCCAAATAACCAAGCAATGATTAAACCTACAAAAAAAGATGGTGCTGCCATTCCTAAAACTGCAAACACCAAAGACAATCGATCATAGAAGGTGTTCTGTTTTACTGCGCTTAAGATGCCTAAAAAAATTCCAATGATGGAAGCAATCAATATGGATGAAAAAGCCAATACTGCCGTTTCTGGGAGTGTTTCAATAATGATGTCAGAAACGGGTCGTTTAGAAATGTATGATCGCCTTAAATGAGGAAATTTCAAAACAACAGATTTATTTTTTCCTATAGTAAACAATGGCTTCCAACTATATTTTGTATGATTTAGATACCATAAACTTTTATCGTTTTTGTAATTATGAATGGAGATTGGAGACAAATCGTTTAAATACATTCCATACTGCTCCATGATGGGTCTATCGGTTCCTAAATCTTTATGGATGGCATCGACCGCTTCTTTGTTGGCCCTTTGACCTAACATAACGATGGCTGGATCGCCAGGTAAAACATTAAACAAAAAAAAGATGACAGTAATAACCCCAAATAAAACTACTATACCATAAAATATTTTTTTTGTAATATACTGTATCACTAATCCTTTTCCTTAAAACTATACAGCACTAAGTAAATAAAATTAATTTGCATTTAAAATATTTTTCGCAACATTTCAGTGCATATGTTAGGTAATAATTTTAAGCTAAATTTGTACGCTTTGATTACACTTAAAAAAATAAAAATCATTTTTACAATAATTATTGTTTTTAATAATTATGTTTTTTTTGCACAACGCATAGGTGTTGTATTAAGTGGAGGAGGTGCTAGCGGCTTATCTCACATTGGTTTTTTAAAAGCACTTGAAGAAAACCATATTCCTATTAATTATATGGCGGGCACTTCTATTGGAAGTATTATTGGTGGGTTGTATGTTTCTGGTTTTTCGCCATTAGAAATTGAAAAGATTGTAAAAAATGAAACTTTTGTTAAATTAACAAGAGGCGAGATGGCTGCAAAACATGGATTTTATATTCATAAGAGAGATGACTTTGCTTCGTGGTTGATGCTTAAATTTTCATTGAATGATGATATCCTTTCTAATTTGCCAACTAATTTAATTAATTCGGTGCCAATTGATTTTTACCTCATGGAAAACTTTGCTGGCGCTAACGCAATTTCAAAATATAATTTCGACAGCTTGTTTATTCCTTTTCGATGCGTTGCTTCTGATATTGTAAAAAAAGAAAGCGTTGTGTTTCGCTCTGGCGATTTACCTTCTGCAATTCGCGCATCAATGAGTTATCCGTTTTATATGAGACCAATTAAAGTAGATAGTGCATTATTATTTGATGGTGGCTTATATAATAATTTTCCAAGTAATGTGATGTATGAAGAAATGTATCCAGATTTTATCATTGGGAATTCTGTTACGGAGAATGCAAAAGTTCCGAATGATGATAATTTGTTTTTACAACTGCGCAATATGTTGATGAGTCAAAGCAATTATAATCCAGTTTGTGATAATGGAATCATTGTAAAACCTTGGTCGGATAATAATACTTTTAATTTTGATAATGCACAACGTCTTATAGATAGTGGATATGTTGCTACCATTCGTCAGATGCCTAAAATAAAAAAACACATTCAACATTTTCAGGATAGCCTTCAACTTAATCAAAAACGAAAATTGTTTAGAGAAAAAGCAGATAATCAGAAAATGTTGTACAATCAAATTAACGTCATTGGGGTTAACAAAAACATTCAAGGATTTATAGAGAAGAGCATTCAAAAAAAACAATATGTTTTTACAATGAATCAACTCAAAAAACAATATTTCAGAATGATGTCTGACGAAAAAATTAAATCAGCTTATCCCATCACAAGATTAGATACAGTGTCAGGGAAATATACTTTAACACTGAAAACAAAAAAAGAAAAAATGTTTTTTTTAGATGTAGGAGGCAATATTTCTAATAGACCTATTAGTAATTTTTTTTTAGGAGTACAGTATAATCATCTTGGTAAGATTGGATTTACAGCTTATGCGAATGGATATTTAGGAAAATTAAATTCGAGTTCAATGACAAAAGTAAGATTTGAATTTCCAACAAAACTGCCTTTTTATATAGAGCCTGTTTATACAATTTCCAGATGGGATTATTTTAAAAGCAGCGTGCTGTTTTATAATTTCGAGAAACCGGCATACCTCATTCAAGAAGATCAATTTGCAGAAGTAAACATAGGATTACCTGCGGGAAACATTGGAAAATTAGTATTTAATGGTGGTGTGAGTGAATGGAGAAATAGATATTATCAGTCAGATAATTTCACTAAGGCCGATACGAGTGATGTAACCGTTTTTGATTTTCAATACGGACAAGTTTCTTATCAAATAAATACTTTAAATCGCAAACAGTATGCCACTGAAGGAACAAATCTTTTAATGAGAATTAAATATGTGAGTGGATTAGAAAGTTATTATCCGGGTTCTACCACTAATGATTCAATTGAATTAATCAATAGTCCTGGGCATAATTGGTTTAATGCGAAGGTTACATTTGATAATTATATTAAACCAATTAAATATTTTAAAATAGGAGTATTTGCAGAAGCAGTTTTCTCTTCTCAAGATTTTTTTAGAAATTATAATGCATCTATATTGTCAGCGCCAGTTTTTAATCCAATTCCTGAAAGTCAAACTTTTTTTGTTGCAGATTACAGAGCCCATAAATATTTATCTGGAGGATTAAAAGCCATTGTAAATCCTATCAAAAATATTGATGTTCGTTTCGAAGCTTATTATTTCCAACCCGTTCTCTCTATCTTAAAAAACAAAGAAGGAAAAGCGTATTATAGTACACCTTTTTTGAAAAGTCATATTTTGGGAATGTCTGCCTTAGTTTATCATTCACCAATTGGCCCTTTAAGTATAGGAATAAATTATTATGATCGAAATGAAAACAGCTTTTCTTTTTTCTTTCATTTTGGATATGTCATTTTTAATAAAAGGTCAACAGACTAAATTTGTTGTTGATGCTGTTTAAAAAAATGCTCTCACTTGTGCGCCACCTGTATTAATTATCTTAGTTCCTTGAGATTTTCTACCATCATAATTAATGC
>JBKDJY010000011.1:0-7336 GCA_046345275.1 Bacteroidota bacterium | reverse complement strand
CTATAGTCTGTAATTCCTGAAAAATGTTTAACAAAATCCATTTGTGTTTTTTATAATACAAATACAGATTTTATTACTTTAATAAAGCTAAGTCGTTTTATAACTTATTGACTATGAGATGTTATTTATGCGGTTGCCCTGCCAAAACTTAATTTGGTTTGGTAAAATCTGCCAGATATTAATGAAAAAATACTGCAAATGAAGTTTGTGATTAAATTAGTTGCTTTTTAATGTTACTTCAAAGAATGATTTTATTATGTTTACGAAAGGTTTATAGTTTATGCAAAAAATAACAGAATCAGATTCTTATTACAATAACCTCGAAAGCATGAGTATTCATGATCTTTTGCAACATATGAATGCAGAAGACAAAACAGTTCCAACTGCTGTAAGTAAAGCCATTCCTCAAATTGAAAAATTGGTAGAACTGATTGTTGAAAAAATGCAAAATGGTGGACGTTTATTTTATATTGGAGCAGGTACAAGCGGGCGATTAGGTATATTAGATGCAAGTGAATGTCCGCCAACCTATGGAATAGAGCAGGGGAGAGTAATAGGTTTAATTGCTGGAGGAGATGCTGCGATCAGAAAAGCAGTTGAATTTGCTGAAGATGACTTGAAACAAGGTTGGGTTGATCTTCAAGCCTATCACATTAATGATAATGATGTGGTAATTGGTATTGCAGCATCTGGTAGCACACCTTATGTTATTGGCGCTTTAAAAATGTGTAACCATCATCATATTTTAACAGGAAGCATTGTTTGTAATAGAGACTCTAAAGTTTCAAGAGTTTCCAAAATTCCAATTGAAGTAATAGTTGGACCAGAATTTGTAACGGGATCAACACGCATGAAATCTGGAACTGCTCAGAAGTTGGTTCTAAATATGATTTCAACATCCGTGATGATAAAATTAGGACGCGTAAAAGGAAATAAAATGGTTGATATGGCTTTGAGTAACGATAAATTAGTTGATCGAGGTACACAGATGATCTTGAAAAACACTGACCTTGAGGATTATGAATTAGCTAAAGCATTATTATTAAAACACGGTAGTGTAAGAAAAGCAATTGAATATTATCAAAATAAAAATAACTAAAATTTTAACTTTTAATAATTCGTTCCTTAATTTTTACGGCTGGATTTCCTTGGTAAATAGCCCATGGCTCTAAATGATTTACAGCCACACTATTAACAGTGAGTACGGCATGAGTCTTAATTCTAACACCAGGACAAACGACTGATTTTGCCCCAACCCAAGCGCCTTCTTCAACTGTAATATTATTTACAATCAAATCAAAAGCCTGTTTTTTATAATGATGGTTACCGCATAAAAGCATTGCTCCTTGAGAAACACAGGTATTATTTTCAAGAACAACTAAACCCAAATTATCTATCCACACTTTTTCTCCAATCCATACATGGTTGCCGATTTTTAATTTCCAGGGAAATTTTATATTGACACTAGGCTTTATAGTCACTCCTTTTCCTATTTTAGCACCGAATAACCGCAATAAAAAAACCTTGAAAGAACTGCTAGGGAAAGCAGAATTTACAAATAAAAAACTTACAATATACCAACTTATTTGCTTGAATACAGAGGCTCCTCGATCAAACCAATCGTTATTATATCTTGATAAATCTGTAGTTAATTTTTCCATTTTAATTAATTGTATCGCATGCGCATTGAATTGTAGAACGTGAAATTTTTATATCTTGGACAAAAGAAATGCTGTCCTTATCAGCAATAATGATATCGTACAAGCCATTTTTTTTATCTATTGACTGTAAATAATAGATACCAAAAGGTTTTTGATGAACGTCACTAAGATTATAATTCACCTCAAATTTATTTAAATTTAATTTAAAAGTCTCTTCACTTTGTTTTAAGCATTTTAGTTTACATTGAGCTTTTGAACTAAATTCTATTTTTTGAAATCCTAGCTCTTTCATCTTTAATTCGTTTGGGCTTGTGCATCCCTTTCTATTTACAATGAGAAATAAGATGATGCAACCAGGAATAAATCCTATTAAAAAGAAACGTAAACGTTGCCAAAAAGTCATAAAGTGCTTAATTTACAATGGAACAAATTGATTAATTGAATTTATATGGCAGCCATTAATAAATTAATATCCTTAAATGGTAAGTTAAATGTTTCACCTAAGTATTTATTAGTTAAAATGCCATTATAAATATAAACACCATTTCTCACACCCGCATCTTTTCTTACTAAACTATCGAAACCTCCTTCATCACCCATATTCATTAATATTTGTTGAAATATATTGCTAAACGCATACGAAGCAGTTCTTGCAACGCGTGAAGGGATATTAGGCACGCAATAATGAATGACACCGTGTTTTCTAAAAACCGGTTTGGTATGGTTAGTAACCTCTGACGTTTCAAATACTCCGCCTTGATCAATGCTAACATCAATAATTACCGAACCTGTCTTCATATCTGATACCATTGTTTCAGAAACAATACAAAGTGTTCTTCCTTTTGTCGCTCTTAACGCACCAATTACCACATCAGCAGATTTTAGATGTTTTTCAAGCACTTTTGGCACAATCACTGAAGTAAAAATTCGTGTTCCCAATTGACTTTGTAAACGTCTTAAACGTGAGGTTGAATTATCAAATACTTTTACGGCTGCACCCAATCCTAAAGCTGCTCTTGCAGCAAATTCACCAACAGTACCAGCTCCAATTATAACTACCTCTGTAGGAGATATTCCGCTGATGCCTCCTAATATTGAGCCGACCCCGTTATTTGCATTGCTTAGTAACTCTGCTGCTACTAAAATTGATGTTCCGCCAGCTATTTCACCCATGGCTCTGATGACAGGAAAAATTCCAGCATCATCTGTAATTAAATCATAGGCCACACAATTTAATTTTTTTGCAACTAATTTTTTTAAAAAATCCTCAGGCTGAACAGTAATTTGTAATGATGAAAATAAAGTTTGCTTAGGTTGCATGCATTCAATTTCATCGAGTGTTGGGGGAGCAATTTTTATGATAATGTCAGCTTTAAAAACTTCCTTGGCTGAATAAACTATTTCTGCCCCAGCTTCACTGTAATCAGTATCTTCAAAATGGGCTGCTTTACCAGCACCTGTTTCAATAATAATGCGGTGGCCGTTATTTACTAATAAAGCCACAGCATCAGGTACTAATGGTACCCTGTTTTCTTGAAAGGCCATTTCTTTAGGAATGCCAATAAATAATTTCCCTTTTTTACGGGCTACTTCCAACATTTCCTCTTGGGGTGCATAGCCACCTTTGGTAAGTGAAAACAAAACATCCTTTGACATAACCATAATTTCTAATATAAAAATTTAATATGCACTTCCATTATAGGAAGGTGCGTTACAATTCTCTTTTGATTTTTGAGGCCGATAAATAATGCCTATTCTTAATTCCCACATTCTTCCCCTTTGTGAAACAACATCAACTTTTGTTTTTAAAATATCTGGGTTATAATGCGCTTCAATAAAAGGTTTAAAATTATAATAAGAAACAAATTCAAAGCCAGCTACAACATCTGGTGATACATTTATTTTTTTTACTGCAGACATAATGGTAGGAAAAGCAGTTATTGATCGAGCTAAGTTATAATCTAACCTTGCGCCAAGCATGATGTAAGGTGTGCCTCGGTATCCTTCTGGAAAAAGTATTTTGAGATAATTATTCCATTCAATGTTTGTGAAAGAATTTAATGTCTTTCCAGATCTTGTAGGAGGATTCCAAGTTATAAAAGGATTCTCTATGGCACCTTTTTTACAATATTCAAATTCGCTTTGCCATCTGATGTTTTCATACTTTAAAAATTCAAAGAGAATTCCTGCACTCCAATATAAATATTCGGCTGAGCGATGTGATTGAACGGGGATAGTATGGCGAATGCTATCCAAAGGTAAACTGTTTACATAAGAATGACGAGAGGACGTGCCGCCTGCAAAAATGCCAATCCCTCTAAAAAATTGTGCATTCATTACCATCGATAAATTTGTTAATACAATAATTAATGTAATTTTTCTTATCATTGAGATTATGCGCTTATGGTTTCTATACTTGAATTAACTTTTTTAACAAGCCCTTGCAAAACTTTCCCTGGACCAACTTCAGTAAAATGATTGGCGCCATCGGCTATCATTCTAATAATTGTTTGTGTCCACTTTACAGGAGCTGTTAATTGTAAAATCAAATTCTTTTTAATTTCTTCAGCATCAGAAACCGCTTTTGCAGATACATTTTGGTATACTGGGCAAATTGGTTGATTAAAAGTGGTTTCATTAATGGCAGCTTCTAATTCGATTCTGGCAGGCTCCATTAAAGGAGAGTGAAATGCTCCTCCAACAGGCAGGACTAAAGCACGTTTTGCACCAGCAGCCTTCAATCGCTCACAAGCAATGTTGATGCCTTCTATTGAACCAGAAATAACCAATTGGCCAGGGCAATTATAATTTGCTGGAACCACAATATGACCCGATTCTGTAATTTCTTTACAAATGGTTTCGACAATCGAATCATCTAAATTTAAAATCGCAGCCATGGTTGAAGGGTTGATATCACAGGCTTTTTGCATGGCTTTTGCCCTTTTTGATACTAAAATTAAAGCATTTTCAAAACTCAAAGTTTTGTTAGCAACCAAGGCTGAAAACTCTCCCAATGAATGGCCTGCAACCATGTCGGGAGTATAGTGATTACTGAATGATAGAGCCTGAATTACTGAATGCAAAAAAACAGCTGGCTGGGTAACATTGGTTTGTTTTAAGGCTTCATCGGTACCTGAAAACATGATTTCTGTTATCTCAAAACCCAAAATATCGTTTGCTTGGTGGAATAATTTTTTAGCTAAATCTGAAGAATCATATAACTCTTTTCCCATCCCTGAAAACTGAGAACCCTGTCCAGGAAAGACGAATGCTTTTTTCATTAATCAATTTTTGTTAAGTGAGACTATAAAGATAAAGTAAAAAACTATATAAAATCATTTTTTAAATATGACTTTTGCGCACCCGATTGGTTAAAAACTTGAAGTGATTTTAAATTTACTTTAAAGAAACATGCACTAATTTTATTTCTTTAAAACAAAATGATTTTAAACTAGAAACAACTTGTTCCTTTTTATAATTTCAAAAAATTAGGATGTCTCAAATGCATTTAAAAAATAAATTTCATTTCAATAATTCAATTAATTGATCAATTGAAACTTCTTCTTTTTTAATTCCAGTTTGAATATTTTTTAGTGTTAATTTTTCAGTTCCGTTTTCGTTCGTTTCTTGCAACAATACAAATGGAATTTGTTTTTTTTCAGCATAATCAAACTGCTTATTTAGTTTTATTGCATCTGGGTAAAATTCGGTATTTATTTTTTCAGATCTTAATTTATGAGCTAATTCAATGCTTTTAATGGATTTTGTTTTTCCATCATTCATGATTAATAATTTAGTTTTGGAATGAGCATTTAATTCAAATGGAAACAAATTCAATTCTTCTAGTACATCATAAATTCTATCAACGCCAAATGAAATGCCAACACCAGACATGTTTTTTAATCCAAAAATACCCGTTAAATCATCATATCGTCCACCTCCTAAAATACTTGGTGTGAAATTTCCTCTATTTGCTTTTACTTCAAAAATAGTTCCTGTATAATAATTTAATCCACGCGCTAAGGTAATGTCTAGCTCAGTGGTTAATCTTTCAAAATTCCAATTTTTGTTTGCGATTTCAATGAGCTGAAAAAGTTCTTCAATTTCTTGTATACCTTTAAGTCCAATTGAAGATGCAGCAAGAAAATGCCTCAGCCTTTCTATTTTTTGATTTCTATTTCCTGATAATTCTAATAGCGGTTGCAGTTTAGAAATTGCTACATCATCAATTCCATTCTCATTTAATTCTTTTTTTACGCCTTCAATTCCAATTTTATCTAATTTATCAATTGCAACAGTTATTTGTATAATCTTATTTTCTTCACCAATAATTTCAGCTATTCCACTCAGTATTTTTCGATTATTTATTTTTAATAAAAATGGAATACCTAATTGTGCAAATACATTTACAATGATTTGAACTAATTCTAATTCATTAATTAAAGAGGTTGACCCTATCACATCTGCATCACATTGATAAAACTCTCTATACCTTCCTTTTTGAGGTCTATCTGCTCTCCAAACCGGTTGTATTTGATAACGTTTAAATGGAAATGATAATTTGCTATGATTCATTACAACGTACCTTGCAAAAGGGACTGTTAAATCATAACGCAAGGCTTTTTCGGTTAATAATTCTGAATTATAGGATTTTTTGAGAAGCGCATTAAATTCTTTTTTGATTAATTCTTTCTTATCACTTTTACTTTCATGTATTCGTGAATTTAAAACTTTATAAATTAATTGATCACCTTCGTCGCCATATTTACCAGTTAACGTTTCAATATTCTCCATTGTAGGAGTTTCGATTGGATTAAACCCAAATAATTCAAAATTAGTTTTTATTATATCAAAAATATATTTGCGTTTATTTATTTCTTCTGGCCCAAAGTCGCGAGTTCCTCTTGGTATGGATGGTTTCATTTAGAAAAATTAAATTGATAAATAAAGTATTAAAAAACTAAAGTCCTAATATAATGGACTTTAATATTGCTCTGAACTATTTGGAAAATTAATATTTTTCACGTCTTTTATATATTGCTGAAAAGCCCCACTCATGCTATCAAATAAATTTAAATATCTACGCAAAAACCGTGGGCTAAACTCATGAGTCATTCCTAACATGTCATGCGTAACGAGAACTTGCCCATCAACACCAGAACCAGCTCCAATTCCTATGATTGGAATTTGTGTATCCTTCGATACTTTTTCTGCCAGCTTAGCAGGAATTTTTTCTACTACTATCGCAAAACAACCAAATTCTTCCAGTAGTTTAGCATCTTCTAATAGTCGCAGTGCTTCTTCTTCTTCTTTTGCTCTAACATTATAAGTGCCAAATTTATAAATGGATTGTGGCGTTAATCCAAGATGTCCCATCACAGGAATTCCAGCAGATAAAATACGCAAAATAGAATCTTTAATTTCTCTACCACCTTCCATTTTAACGGCATGTGCACCACTTTCCTTCATTATTTTTATAGCTGATGTCAAGGCTTCCTTTGAATTCCCTTGATATGAACCAAAGGGCAAATCAACCACAACTAAAGCTCTATCAACTCCTCTGATGACTGAAGAGGCATGATAAATCATCTGATCCAAAGTAATTGGTAAAGTTGTCTCATGCCCTGCCAACGCTGCTGGAGCACCGTCGTGTGGGTGCAGCTTGGGCTTCAGTG
>JBKDJY010000010.1:0-3707 GCA_046345275.1 Bacteroidota bacterium | reverse complement strand
GAACATGCTTTTGCTTGGAAATTAAGTCAAAGCAAAAAATTAAACAATTTATATATTGCTCCAGGAAATGCTGGAACGCTTCAATTCGGAATCAATGTAAACATTTCAGTCACAGATTTTGAGGCCATTAAAAATCTAGTTTTAGAAAAAGAGATCGATTTAGTTTTAGTCGGGCCTGAAGATCCACTGGTAAATGGCATTCATGATTTTTTTATAGAAGACGATGTTTTAAAAGAAATACCATTAATTGGGCCTAAAAAAGAGGGAGCACTATTAGAAGGAAGCAAGGATTTTAGCAAAAAATTTATGCTAAGGCATGGCATTCCTACTGCTAAGTCTAAAAGTTTTAATGCTTCAAATTTTGCAGAATCAGCGCAATTTTTAGAAAGTCTAGAGCCACCTTATGTTTTAAAAGCTGATGGTTTAGCAGCAGGTAAAGGTGTTTTAATTATAAAGGATCTTAATGACGCCAAACTTGAATTAGAAAATATGATTTTTAATTCGAAATTTGGAAATGCTGGGAATACCGTTGTCATTGAAGAATTTTTGAAAGGAATTGAACTTTCTGTTTTTGTTTTAACGGATGGAAAGTCATATAAGATTTTACCTTCAGCTAAAGATTATAAAAAAGTTGGTGTTGGTGATACGGGTTTAAACACAGGAGGAATGGGAGCGATTAGCCCAGTGCCTTTTACGAATGAAGCCTTCATTAAAAAGGTAGAAGAAAAGATTATAAAACCAACCATTGACGGCTTGCTGGAAGACAACATAGACTACCGTGGTTTTTTATTTATTGGATTAATGAATGATAATGGTGAACCCAAAGTTATTGAATACAACTGTCGCATGGGTGACCCTGAAACAGAAGTCGTCATTCCTTTGATTGATTCTGATTTTTTGGAACTTTTAATAGGCGTATCCGAACAAACATTATCTGAAAAATCTTTTAATGTAAGTCATCTAATAGCCAGTACAGTTGTTTTAGTGTCTGGAGGTTATCCTGAAGAATATGAAAAAAACATAGAAATATCTAATTATAATTCTACCAAAGATAATTTGGTATTTCATTCAGGAACAGTTTTTAAAGACGATAAGCTGCTTACCAATGGCGGTAGAGTTTTTGCTATCACCTCTTTTGGCAATACAATTCAAGAAGCGGTTGCTAAGAGTATGCAAAAAGCGGAAACTATTTCCTTTGAAAAAAAATATTATCGATCTGATATCGGAAAAGACTTAATCACTTATTCAACAAGCAATATTCAATAGGGCATCACCAATATTTTTGAATATGTTTTCTTGAAGCATCCTAAATTTCAGTTCTTTATCCACATAAAAACATTATCATTATGACGGTAATGTTCTATATCCTTTGTAAAAATAACAGCACAGAAATCTATGAAAGGTAATAATCCAAATATGCCTCCCAATGTGCCAATATATACAATTGGTACGTGTGGCTTAGTGCCCAAATATATCCGGTGAAGGCCAACGATTCCAAACGGAAATGGAAAAGCTAAAACAGCAACTGTAATCTTTTTATTTAATCGTTGTCTTTTTTTGAATACTTCAAAAACAGGATTGGGTTTATTTTGGACAAATGATGAATTTTCAAAAACAACTACATGTTTAGAGGAATCAATACACAATAAAGCATGATTTAGCTTGATAGCCTTTGAATTAAAGGCAAATAAACAAACCAGTATTAAAAAAAAATAACGAAACAAATTTATTCAGCTTTTAAAATTTTAATATCTTCAATTAACTTGGAGACCGAAACACTGTCGGTTCCATCATAAAATCCTCTAATCCTCTTTTTTTTATCAATTAAAACAAATAATTCACTGTGCAAAAATCCTTCTTCTGATCCATCATCTTCTAAAGCATTGACTAGATAACTAAAGCGAGCCATATCATAGATGTCTTTTTTATTTCCAGTTAACAAGTGCCATTTATTTTTAATTAAGCCAAATCGTGCGGCGTATTTTTTTAAAACATCAACTGTATCATGCATTGGATTTACAGTATGTGATAATATTAAAACACTGTCATCTGCTGCAAATGCTTTTTGAACAGTTACTAATTCTGAGCTCATTTTTGGACAAATACTTTGGCATGTTGCAAAAAAGAAATTTGCAACATAAATTTTACCATTAACCGTTTGATCCGTAATTTTTTCATTATCCTGATTGATGAATGAAAAATTTTCCACAGTATGATAAACAGTGTCTTTGTTTCCCTGATTTAAGACTTTTTTTTCACCATAAATTGGTAGTTCAATTGTTGGCTTGTTTTTACTAAGATCACAAGCCATCATCAAAAAGGAAATTAGCGCAATTAACGTAAAATATTTATTCATCATTTCGTTTCAATTTTATTTTGATTGATTAAATTTTTCTTTTCATGTTTTAATCTCAAATGTTGATATTCTTCTATCAGTCTTTTTATTTCGGAAATATAACGCCCATCGTAGTAGCCTCTAATGTGCCTATTAACATCAATTAAAACAAAAAAACTATAATCAACATAAATCGGTTTATGAATAAAATAAAGTTTATTTAAACTATCAAAAGAGCTTGTTTCCCAATAAAGGTTCCTGATTGAAGGCGATTTTTTATTTAAGGTTTCAAACTCTCTAAAACAATTTTCGATATTAAACTGGTCGCATTCTGTTACAATGATAAATGGAATTTCTGATATTTTTTCTTTTTTATATTGCAGATATTCACTCAAACCAGCCATCCGATAATTATCATTCTTATATGATTGTTTCATAAAACCAACAACAAATAATGGAAAATGAATCGTGTCCAAATTAAAATCTTTTATAATTTTTTCGCCATTACTTGATGCCGTAATTGTTTTAAATTTTGAACTTATGCTGTAATATAGTGTATCTTTTCCTTCCAGCTTTTTAGGGCCATACATAGGGAGTTTTTTAGAATTAATGGTGCTTAATTCTAAAAACAACCAGATGGCAGTTGGTAAAAAAAGAATAGAAAATAATAAGATTTTTTTGTTCATGATTAAAAGTCGCGTTTTAAATTACTTAGCTTAACTTCTTCAGTTAAACTCTCAAACATTAACTGTTTGTGAGCATTTCTGAGGAAAATGATTGATACTTTTTCACGACTTAAATCATTATATCCAATCACAATAAAATGATTTTGAAGTTCGATAGATTTTATATCTAAATAATAATAAATCTTTGAGTACATAAAAAATTGTTTGATTTCAAATCTATTTTTATAAAGCAAAATGTAGGGATTTAATATTAACCATAAGCCTTGAATAATGAATACCAATCCAAGGATTGAAATAAAAATACCCCAAGGATTTGGCTGAGATAGTATCTGATATCCCAAATAATTCAAAACAACAGTTATACAAAGCCAAATGATAATAAATAATACTTTTCTTTCAAAATAACATTTTGGAACTTCTTCAATTTCGCTCTTCATCAAACAAAGTTAAAAATTAAAGTACTTTAACTTTTAAATATGTATTTTATTTTATATAATTGTTGAATATAATCCTAAAAATTAATTGTAAATTGATTGGCTTATATAACTTAAAATTAGAAATGGGAAAGCTATCATGGTAATTAAAACAAAATATATCTTTCGAAGGAGCTTGTTTTTATTTCTTCTAGCAAGTCTATTTCAATTACGTAGTCAAAATGGGTTAACTATTGCTGATAATCCAGTGGC
>JBKDJY010000009.1:0-7788 GCA_046345275.1 Bacteroidota bacterium | reverse complement strand
GCTCTGTAAAATCTACAATGATATACTCTAATTTATCCTCTACTGAACACAACTCTTGATAGCCTGAAATCTCAAAAAACTCAACTAATTCTGCTGGAAAAATCTTTTCTAAAAATTGTTTGTCGATAACCATGTTTTTTTTAGCAAATATAGTTTATCCCCAGATATTAGGTGTGATCCATCATACTCACTCGCATCACATTGAGCTACATCAACGATTGGATGCTCGACAAATGGGGAACATTTAACAATGTTGTACATATCAATAATTTTAATATTTCGTAAAACGAATTTAAAAGAAATTGAGCGTATAAAAAAGTCAATGTTTAAAATTGTAGCATTATTTTGCTACAATTTGTAGCAAATTTATTACTGAGAATTTCATATTTTAATCATTGAAAACATCCATTGCTTTATCAAGTTCCTCATTTACGATCTTAGCGTAAATCTGAGTTGTTTTTATATTTGAATGTCCCATTAATTTTGAAACATATTCAATTCGCATTCCTTTTCTTAACGCCCGAGTGGCAAATGTATGGCGAGAAGTATGAAAATGTATATGTTTATCGATTTTTGCTAACTTTGTAAGCTTTACTAAATCCTTATTAACATAAGCGTTTGCTGATGAAATTGCTTTTAATCTATCCGTTTCACTTTCTAAGTTTTCGTATTTTGTTAGAATCGGAAAAACAAAATTGTTGTGATTTGTACCGTATGATTTGTATTTCTCTAAAATTTCTTTTGATTTATTTGGGAGTTTTATAGAAACAATAGAGCCTGTTTTTTTAGTTTTAATACAAATTTTTTCTCCATCAAAATCACGCCATCTTAATTGAAAAATATCTGAAATTCTCAATCCTGCTGTATAAGCCGCAAAAACATAAATATCTTTATGCACTTGCATACAAGAACCTAAAGGTAATATCAATCTATCTAGTGCTAATAATTCACTCTCTGTAAGATAATTTTTATCTACTTGTTCCCATTTTAATTTGTACTTTGTAAATGGAGACTTTACCATTGAAATAGCATCTTCATTTATATCAACCAAATTTGCTGCTGTTTGTAAATTTAAAGTTACTAATGATGATGCAATGTTTCCATTACCAACAGCAGATCTTCGAATAAAAACACCAACACCGTCAGTTACTGCATCAACTTGTAACACACCACTGGTAACCGAGTGGTTGCCTGAAACGGTGCTTAAAAGAGAGTGGTCCCAAGTTTGCGCCCCACCGCAAACCTGCCTTTTTACAAAAACCCAAACGGCATCGTAGTTTGTTGGTCCCACGGCGGTGTTCCAGCTATTGTCCCATTGGATATTAAACTGGATATTGCCCCCAACTACTGTTGGTGTGCTAATAACAATGTTATTTGCCATAAATGAATTAGTGTTTAAATACAGAAAACTGCATAAAACAATGAGACTTTTAAGAAATTTGTTAGGTAGTTTAAAATTTCTAAAATTTTGGATGTTTAAGAAATTCCTTCTCTCAACGCGTAGATTGAGAGTCTTGATATTCTGATTGAATTTTAACATTTTACTTAAATTTAAGAATTATTGTCCGAATTTAATACGGAAATTTTTAAAAAACAAGCTTGACTTAAATAAAGATTACGCATTAGTAAACAATTATTAGATCTATAATAAAGTAAGATGCCTTGAATTAATTAAAGCCTCTTTGCTTTTTTATATTTTCGTATGCCTCTTGTATTTTTTGAAATTTTTCTTTCGCACCTTTTTGATATTCTTCTCCCAACTGTGCTACTTTATCGGGATGGTATCGAATAGCCATTTGTCGGTAAGCTTTTTTAATTTCTTCCAAAGTTGCAGTACTTTCAATACCTAATATTTTGTAATCAGAATTTACATCGCGGTAAAACATATTTTTGACACTCTCGTAGTCTAATGCAGGAATATCTAACAATGCGGCAATGCGATTTAACAATTGAATTTCAACATCAGCCACATGGCCATCCGCCTTTGCAATGCCAAATAAATAATGTAATAATTGAATTCGAACCTCAACTTTTGCACGTAATCTAATATCGTTACAAATTTGGGTTAATGGAATTTCTCCACCATTTACAAAATGTTTTAAAGTTTGTAAATGAGATCTCGAAAACTGTGGACCAAATTGTTGAACAAAAAAAGCTTTAATGTAATCTAATTCAACTTTTAATACTTTACCATCCGCTCGCATGATTGAAGCGGAAAGCGCAATAAGCATGGTGGCAAAATCCTCATGATTTCTGTGTGAACGCTGTTGATAATATTCAAAAACATCTTCGTCATTATCGCTATTATTTAGTAGTTGTTTTTTTATCCCAGAAAAATTATCAATGGCCGTACCAATAAAAAAACCTATTAAAGCTCCAATAAAATTTCTACCAAAAAAATAAAAACCGATGACTGCGCCTATAAACTTGTACAAAATAAATGCTTTAAATGATTATATAAAATTTGTAAATATAAGATTTAGCTTTCTCTTTTAACTCATTCAAATTATATAAAATATTTTTTTAGAAGAAATGAAATTAAAACTGCATTCCATTTTTTATGAGCCTAACCATTAAGATTGAAAATATTCGTCTTAATTAATGTGGATTCTTCTATCAAAACATCTTGGAGCGTTTCGAAAGGAGAGTTGATTAAATATTTGTAAAATCCGTTTATTCATTACCTTTTAATTATTTTATTTTAAAAATAATAATTAACTATGTGTATTGTTCTAAAGCTATTTTAAAAATAAAAGATTACAAATAAAAACCAATAAAATCTAACAATGAAAACAATTTTAATTACAGGAAGTACAAGTGGAATCGGTTTAGGAATTGCTCAAGAATTTGCTAAAACAAAACAATATAATATTGTATTTAATGGCTTAGAAACCAATGGACAAGAAATTGCAGATGACGTTGCCAAAAACTTTGGAATAGAAACAATGTATAGCAATGCCAATATGTTGAAACCTGAAGAATTAAGAAAAATGGTGGATGATGCAATTTTGAAATTTGGAAAAATTGATGTGTTAGTAAATAATGCAGGCATTCAACATGTATCACCAATTGAAGATTTTCCTGATGAAAAATGGGCTGCCATTATTGGAATTAATTTAAATTCTGCTTTTTACTTAACGAAGGCTGTTTGGAAAGGCATGAAAGAGCGGAAATTTGGAAGAATCATCAACATCGCTTCTGCACATGGATTGGTTGCTTCTGAATTTAAAAGTGCATACGTTGCCAGCAAACATGGCATTGTTGGTTTTACCAAAACCATCGCTTTAGAAGGTTCGCCTTTTAATATTACAGCTAACGCCATTTGCCCAGGTTACGTAAAAACACCTTTGGTAGATAAACAAATTAAAGATCAAGCAGAAGCACATAACATGAGTGAAGCAGATGTGGTTAATAAAGTCATGCTTTTAAAACAAGCGGTCAAAGAATTTGTGCCAGTAGAAGTATTAGGTCAAATGGCTGTTTTTATAGCTTCCGAATCTGCTACAACTTTAACTGGAACGGCACTCCCTATTGATGGCGGTTGGAATGCACAGTAGATTTAATTTCTTAATTACGAATAAAACTTTCTTCTTTTCAAACAGCATTTTTTATGAAAATCTAAAAAATATCCATGTCAAAAAGACATCATAACTTTTGAGAACAAAGTTTGCATATTTGAGCTAACGGACTTAATTTAGTTCGGGTAAATAATTACAAATATTTTAAAAACTAAAAAAAAATGGCACTAGAAATTACAGACGCTAACTTTGAGGAGTTAGTTTTAAAATCAAACAAACCAGTATTAGTAGATTTTTGGGCAGAATGGTGCGGTCCTTGCCGCATCGTTGGCCCTGTGGTAGAGGAATTATCAAAAGATTATGAAGGAAAAGCAATTGTTGGAAAAGTAAATGTGGATTTAAATTCCAAAATTTCTTCTGATTTTGGTATCAGAAATATACCTACCATTTTATTTTTTAAAGATGGTAAAGTGGTTGAAAAACATGTTGGTGTAGCAGCTAAAGCATTATTAGCAACAAAATTAGACGCTCACATATAACATCAAAAAACATCTTTTTATAATGATTATTCTACACTTCAATTTAAAATTTTTTCAGAAAATATAATAAATGGTGTAAGCATTCCTGAAAAAACTGTTTGGGAGGCTAAGGTGTCGCTTATTAATGGAGAATTACTTTTGGAAGGTGATTTTTCTAAAAATAATTTTACTAATAATTCTAATGGGAACGAAATAAGCTATACACTTAATACATTAACAAAAACTATAAAAATAGCTGATGACGTTGATTTCAATTCACTTGTTGTAGAAATGTCAGGAGATAATGGAAATCTAGGCATGGGAGTGGCTAATAACTTCGCTCCTAATATGTCTTCACCTGAAGGTTTAGCTATTAAAAACAATATTGTGTCAGAAACAAATTTCAACTTTGATGTTGTAAATAAGTCACAACAAATTGAAGTTAACATTACAAAAAATAAAACTAATGCTAAATTAGAAGAAGCAACTATCGTAGCATTTGACGGCACATCTGTTAAGACAATTGAGTTGTCTGCTAATAAAAACTCTCAAGTTGTTAATGTTAGTGACTTGTCGAGCGGGGCGTATTTTGTACGTTATTTAATTGATGGTAATTATTATTTAAAGAAATTTATTATCTAATTTCTAACCAATGCTAAAAAAGCAAGCAGTAATTTACTTATTGCTTGTTTTTTTGTTTATATATAGTTTCTCCTAAATTGTATTAATGAATTATTAGCTTTGAAAAAAATTTATAAATTATTAATGAAAAAGATTGTTTTGATATTATTTCTTTTGGGAAGCCACCTAGTTTTTGCTCAGAAAAATATTCATTTTGGAATTAAAGGTGGTCTTAACAGGAGTCAAGTAATTGGTGATGGAAATCATGGGTATTATAAAACAGGAATTAATGGAGGGGTATTCTCAAACCTACTTCTAAATAAACAATGGAAACTTCAGTTTGAAATTTTATTTAATGATAAAGGCAGTCACTATAACTATAAAGATGCAAAGAATAGCAATCTTCTAAATCTTTACCATATAAGACTTTACTATATAGAAGCACCTATATTGCTTCAATATAATCGAAAGAATTTTTTTTATGAGTTCGGATTAGGACTTGGGTATTTAATAGACAAAGGTGAGTATTTGGATAATCAAAGTTTTCACAATAATGTTTATCCATTTAATTTAACTGAACAAAGTTTTAATATTGGTTTTGGTTATTTTTTCAATAAAAAAGTAGGAGTAAATTTTAGATACAACAATTCCATTAGTCCAATACGAAAAGTCCCTTCAACCCAATTTAATAGTGTTTTTATGTTGGCTCTTATTTGTAAAATTGATTTTACAAAGCAATAGATAACTAAGGATATACTCTTTGTTTATAAAGATTATATCCTGCAAAAATTCCTAGCCCTCCATCTATATTCGTATACATTTGTACTGGTTCTGAAAAAGGACCCGAAAATGAGTTTAAAGCTAAATTAAGTTTATTGGTATAATCTAAATATTCTTTTGACATTGTTGTAATACTTGTAAACACAGTATCAGATTTATTAGTACGGTAACTAAATTTTAATTCTTTCTGAAATACAGAACCCTCTTTGTCACTAATTATAATATTATCAGATGCCCAAGTTTTAATAGTGTCAGTAAATGAGCCTAATGTATCAATATAGCCACTAAATAATTGAAAGGAAGTATAAAAAACCTCAAAACGATAATTGTCAATTGTAGTAACGTCATTGTCTGACCAAGTTCCTCGTAATATATATGCATTGTTTGATAAATTATTTTTAGTAACCGTATAAGTTAATGTGTTATTAAGTCGTGGAATACTGGTAGTTGCACTAACATATTTTCCATCAGCAGATTTTACGGATAAATAATAAGTAAGCCCGCCTACAATTTTCAGTTGAGAAGAATCTATTACATAACGTTCCAAATTTGAATTGTACGATAAAGTGTAGGAGTTTGCACCATTACTTATTGTTACAGTAGCATCTATTAATGGCTTGTATTTATTACTAGCATTAGGATTTTTGTATAATGGATTGCTTAAAGATACTGCTACTTGAATTAAAGAATCTTGAGGCGAAATAAATGAACTTATAACAATTTTAGGTTCTACGTTAGGCAATATTACATCAGCATCTTTTCTACATGATTGCAGCAGGGTAGCTATTAGTATAAAAGAATAAAAAATACTTTTTATCCTTTTTATAAAAAATAAGATTGAATTTACTTTTTTCATCTCTATTTATTTTAAAACTTCCATGTCCATGAAATTGATGGTATTATAGGGAACAATGAAACTTGTTTTAATTTTGATGTCCCTGTAACATAATCAGTTTCTGTTGTGTAGAAAAATGGATTAGCTCGATTGTATGCGTTATATATACCAACTTCAAAAGTACGTTCGTACCGTTTTTTCTTTTTATGAAATTGGACTGCTAAATCTAAGCGATGGTAGGCGGACATCCTAAAGCTATTTTTAGAACCAAAGTCATTCATTGTATAGGTGTTGTTGTTTTGTATATTATTATACCCATGTGCTATTGCAGATGCAGAAGGTGTTTGAACATATGGAGAATATTGAGGAATCAATTGGTAAGATGCTAATGGTAATGTAATAGCATTCCCTGTTCCGTAAACCCAAACCGCAGATAAAGTAATGTGGTCGTTTAATTTATACATTCCAACCATAGAAATATCATGCCGTCTATCATATCGGGCGGGAAATCGTTTTCCAAAATTTAATTCACTAAAAGTTAACCAAGTCCATGATATGGTGTAACCTACCCAACCCGTAAATCTTCCCGATTTTTTCTGAAAGAAAAATTCCGTTCCATAACTTTCGCCAACACCTGTTGTTACAAAATTTTCATAGGAAAAAATTAGAGGTAGAATTAAGGTCTACATTTGCTACATTTATAAAAGAAGCCCCCTCTTTGTATCCAATAATGTTTTGCGATTTTTTATAATAGCCCTCTACGGAAACTAAAAAATTGGCACTTTTTATTTCTAAATCTTTTGCTAATCCTAAAGCTATTTGTTGTGATTGTTGCGGCTTAATTTTGTCAGTTGCAGGAACCCATAAATCAGACGGTAATCCAACGCCAGAATTGGATAAAAGATGTAAATACTGATTCATTAAAGCATAGCTAGCTTTAATAGATAAATCTTTTTTTAATGAATACCTAATTGACATACGTGGTTCAGGATTAAAATATGATTTACCTCGCACATTAAAGTTGCTTAGTCGAATTCCAACATTTGTTCGCAATTTTTCTGATATTTTATAGTCATCTTCTAAGTATAATGCTGTTTCATAAGTGTCAATATGCGACACTTTATTGATATTCGTATTTAGCTGCTCATCTTTTACAACAACTGCATTTGGTCGAAAATAATGATACGTGGCAGAAACTCCTGTTTTAATAGTATGTTTTGCATTTGGATAATAATCAATATCTCCTTTTATGGTATAATCTCTAATTCCCGAGAAATATTTTGCCCTAGTAGAATTGCTGTTTTTAGTTTCTTGAAATCCTATGTCAAATAGGAAATTTGAAAATATGAATGATACATTAGAAAACATTTTTTCATTTATGGCTATCCGATTATTACACATTGATTTGATTAATAAAAATGGGCTTATGAGATTTGGCTTTCATATATAGGCTTATTTAACACAGCTTGCTTAAGGAGGGTATAAAACAATAAACCTCTGCTATTTGATTTACGTC
>JBKDJY010000008.1:0-5189 GCA_046345275.1 Bacteroidota bacterium | reverse complement strand
TGTAATGACTATCTAAATTCGTTTGAGTAAAAAAAAAACAGCTATTTTACAATTAATCGTAAATTTACGATTAATTATGAACTATTTAAAAAAATTAATTAAATAACAATTTTACGCTCTCAAATAATTAGATTACCATTTCTAGTCCACATTTAAAATGTTGCTGTGGACATTCTTTATAACCATGTACACCGCAGGGTCTGCACTTTAAAGTTCTTACTTCTTTGATTGTACTATTTTCTGATAAAGGTCCGAAACCAAACGAAGGAACGGTGGAAAGAAAAAAAGCAGTTACTTTTGCATTTGCGGCAGAAGCTAAATGTAAAGGTGCGCTGTCGTTTACATAATTCATTTCGGCAAAAGGCATTAATGCAAATGTTTGTAATAAAGTTAATTTTCCTGCCATATTTAAAGTGTTTTGATGTCTGGTGCCAGTTAAAATTGTTTCACAAATCGAGTGATCATCAGGCCCACCAATTAAATAAATTGTCGTATTAGAGTTGATGGTATTGCAAAGTTCAATCCACTTTAAAGTTGGTAATTGTTTGGTAAACCATGCAGAAGCAACAGCCATTAAAACAAAAGGTTTTTCGGTATATTTTTTTATCAATGTGAGGTCTGATGGTGACGCATATAATTTTGGCTTAAATACGATTGTATCCGTAAAATCTTCAATCAATTGATTGTATCGTTCAATTTCATGAAGACCTTCTCCTAAGCTATGCTTGACTGTAGTATTGAAAAAAAAAGAAAATGGATTTTGTTTATAGCCTGCTTTGTGTTTGGCGCCCGAAAAGCTTGTTAAAAGTCCAGAACTAGCAAAGCGCTGACAATTAATAACACAATCATAATTTTTTTTTCGAATTTTAAAAAGCAACTTGAATAATTGAGCCATTTTTTTTTTCTGTTTATTCCAAACTAATACTTCTTTTAAAAAAGGATGCTGCTGATATAAACTTTCATTTCCTTTCCTTACTAAAATACTTATTTGTGCTGTTGGTAAATTGTTGTGCAATTTTTCCAACAAACTTGAAGCTAAGATAGCATCACCAATAAATGCAGTTTGAATAATAAGAATGTTATTGTACCGCATAATCGGCTTGTATAATTTAAGAAAATATTCTGCTTAGGGTTTTAATAAAAAATCACTCACAATTTTTTCAGCTTTTAAAAGTGCTTCTTCTAGCACTTCGTTTAAAATAAAGACATCAAATAAATCGGCTGTTTTAATTTCTTTTTCTGCTTTTTCAAGTCGTCTGGCAATGCTTTCAGGGCTATCAGTGCTTCTTGAATTTAATCTTTCTTCTAGTATTTTAATGCTTGGTGGCATTACAAAAACAGATAAGGCTATTTCCCCAAACAATTTTTTTAAATTTAAACCGCCTTCAACGTCAATGTCAAAAATTACATTTTTTCCATTCGACCAAATTCGTTCTACTTCACTTCTTAGGGTTCCATAGTGCGTCCCCGCATATACTTCCTCCCATTCTAAAAATTCTTTATGTTCTATTTTTTGCTTAAAATCTTCAATAGATAAATAATAATAATCTTTTCCGTTTTCTTCTAAGCCTCTTTTAGGCCGACTTGTTGCAGAAATAGAAAATTCTAACTGTTGAGGAAATTTTTTTAATAAATGTCTTACGATTGTTGTTTTACCTGAACCAGATGGCGCTGAGAAAATGATTAATTTACTTGTAGACATTTCAAATTTTTTTCTATTTTATTTGTCTTTATATATCACTAAGTTAATGATTCCTTTAACAGGTGAGCTGTTGTCAATAAGAGAAACAACAAAGGGTTTGCGTTGCCCTTCAAAACAATTATAAACAACATAACCTGGTATTTCAGTTGGATTTGGTAATTTTTTTTCGTAATAAGTTTGTAAATCGCAAAATATGACAGAACTTAAATCTAAATCACTGCAATTGATTTGAACTTCTACTTCATCCAAACTATCATTTATTAAATTATACGATACCGAATAGTTGATGATACTATCAATGCGATATTCAAAATATAAAAAATTAGATGATACTTCAGTTGGCTTTTCTGTTTCAACCTGATTAATGATGCTTGCAGGTGAGTTCAAATCAACCCCTCGAATGACGCCATCTTTAGAACGAATAATTTCATCCAACACAATATTATATTCAGGAAAAATGCGAGGTTTAATTTTTTGAGGTGGGATTCTTTCATCAGTAGTGCATGATGAAAGCATGATGGTAAGTAAAAAAATAAATAGGATGAGTTTTTTAAACATGATTTTATAATTTTTCGGATATCGATTCTAATTTTGTTTCAGGGCGCATGGTAGGAAATAAAAGCACGTCTTGTATTGAAGCTTGATTTGTCATTAACATGCACAATCTATCAATTCCTATACCAATTCCTGCGGTTGGTGGCATGCCATATTCTAATGCTCGAAGAAAATCATAATCAATAAACATGGCTTCATCATCACCTCGTTCCATTAAAGCTGCTTGTTCTTCAAAACGTAAGCGTTGATCAATGGGATCGTTTAATTCTGAATACGCATTTGCTATTTCTTTTCCATTAATCATTAATTCAAAACGCTCTACTAAGCCTTCTTCTGTGCGATGCTTTTTAGTTAAAGGGCTCATTTCAACTGGATAATCAGTTATAAATGTGGGTTGAATATAATTTCCTTCGCACTTCTCACCAAATATGGTATCTATTAATTTTGCTTTACCCATTGTTTCATCAATTTCTAAATGTAAGGCTTTACAAACCACCCTCAATGCGTCTTCATCCATTTTACTAACATCATAGCCAGTGTTATCTTTTATGGCCTCAAATATAGATACGCGTTTAAATGGTGCTGCAAAATTAATTAAATTATCTCCCACTTCAATTTCAGTGGTATCATGAAGTTCAATGGCAATTTTTTCTAATAAGGTTTCAGTGGTGTTCATCATCCAAAAATAATCCCGGTAAGCCACATAAAATTCTAAAATGGTAAATTCAGGATTATGTGTTCTATCCATTCCTTCATTACGAAAATTGCGACTAAATTCGTATACCCAATCAAATCCCCCTACAATTAATCGTTTTAAGTACAATTCATTGGCAATGCGCAAATATAATGGGATATCCAACGCATTGTGGTGTGTTAAAAATGGTCGTGCGGTTGCACCACCAGGTATGGATTGCAACACAGGTGTATCAACTTCTAATGCGCCACCATCATTTAAAAATTGACGAATGATGTTCATGATTTTAGTGCGTTGCTCAAATGTTTTTTTAACCTTTGGATTGATTAATAAATCAACGTAACGCTGCCTGTACCTAAATTCTGGGTCAGTTACTTCATCAAATGACTTGCCATCCGCATCGGTTTTTACAATGGGTAAAGGCTTTAATGATTTGCATAATAATTTAAAATGAGTAACATGTATTGATATTTCACCCATTTTTGTTGTAAACACATATCCTTCAATGCCGATGATATCACCAATATCAATTAATTTTTTCCAAACAATATCATATAATAATTTATCGTTTTCATTTGGACAAATATCATCTCGGCGAACGTAAATTTGAATGCGCTCTTTGCTATCTTGCAATACGGCAAATGCAGCTTTTCCCATATCGCGAATGCTCATGATGCGCCCAGCAAATTTAATATCCTTATAGTTTAATTTATCACGATCGTAATTGTCTTTAATATCTTGCGCAGTTACATTTACCTTGAATTCTTCAGCAGGATAGGGATCAATGCCTAATTTTTTTAATTCGTTAAGTTTTGTTCTTCTTATTTCTTCTTGTTCACTAAGTTCTTGCAACATGTTTCAATTTTTTCTCGAATATAAATATAATGCATTTGTTTACGATTCCGATTGTCAATTTACTTTTCATAATCTTTTTTCAATAATTTTTTATCATATTTTCATTCCATAGGGATGTTTAAACATCATTTTTTAATCTCATCTGTACGATGGTGCAGGAGGAAGGCGAAGATAATTTAACAACTGTCTTCGCCTCCTACTTTAGTTTGATATAATAACCATTAGTTTTTGATGAATTTTTGGTTTATACTTTCCTTGCCATTCTGTACCATTTTTATAAAGTAGATACCGCTCGATAACTCAGATACATTTAAATCAACTTGATTACTTTTTGCATCACTTATCAAAACAACCTGACCGATGCTGTTCATTACTTCTATTTTTACAGTTGCTAGATCAAGATGGCCTAAATTAATGCTTAACACTTCATTCGCAGGGTTAGGATAAATTTCAATAAGTGATAATTTATTTCTCTTATCATTAATACCTGTACATGTACTTACACTTTGAGTAATGCTGGCAATGCTTTGGCAACCGTTAGCGTCTGCCCCTGTTACAGTATATGTTGAAGTAACGGTTGGCGAAACGCTAATGCTGGTTCCTATTCCTCCAGGATTCCAAGTATAACTGCTTGCACCGCTTGCAGTAAGCGTGGCACTTTGACCGACACAAATATTATTTGTAGCTGACGTAACTGCGATAACCGTTGGCAAAGGATTAACCGTTACATGACTTGTTGCCGTATTTGCACTTACACAACCTGCTGTACTTGTACCCACAAACGTGTATGAACTATTAGCAGTTGGGCTAACCACAGAACTTCCTCCCTGAATGGTATAAGTATTGGCACCACTTGGTATAATGTTAAATGAATTTCCGGAGCAAATGGTGCCGTTATTGACAGAAACAACAGGCAATGGAAAAGAATTAACCGTTATATTACTTGTAGCAGTATTTGAGCTTAAACATCCGAACAAACTTGTACCCACAACCGTGTATGAACTATTAGCAGTTGGGCTAACCACAGAACTTCCTCCCTGAATGGTATAAGTATTGGCACCGCTTGGTATAATGGTAAATGAATTTCCGGAGCAAATGGTGCCGTTATTGACAGAAACAATTGGCTGTGAATTAACCGTTATATTACTTGTTGCCGTATTTGCACTTACACAACCTGCTGTACTTGTACCTATTATACAAATAGCATATATAATTTAGTCTAATATTAACAATTGTTTTGTTAATATTTTTTTTGATACTTATTAGACTATTATATAAAATCTATTTATATTTACATTATGGCATACGCACTAAATATTATTATAAAAGAGACGCTTAAGGAGCTTCGCGCTGAATTGAAAAAAGCACCTACTCATTTTATTC
>JBKDJY010000007.1:0-17348 GCA_046345275.1 Bacteroidota bacterium | reverse complement strand
TTACCCGTTCAGCTGACGAAGTTTTCCGCCTCTTGCGCCGATCGTAAAGCAACAATTAAATGGACCACCGCCACTGAAATAAACTGTGATTCGTTTCTTTTATACAGAAGATCAAATCAGATAGACTTTGCAGCACCCATTGCCAAAGTGAAAGGAAGCGTAAACAGCTACACGGTTAACAATTACGAGGTGATAGATGATAATTTGGAAGTTGATTCCATTTACTATTACAAACTCGAGCAAGTTGATCTAGATAAAACAGTGCATAAAGTTGGCTCTATTATTTCAGCGGAGTGTTTGCCAGTTAGTTTTAATTATAACTTACAGCCCTCTCCAGCCAGCAATGTTTTAACCATCATCAGCAACAAAACCTTTGACAATGCTACCATTGGTGTGTATACGGTTTTAGGGCAAACCTTAATCACACTCAACAATGTTAACTTAAAAGATGGAGAAGCATTTACCGTAGATGTAAGTAATCTGGCAGCAAGTTTTTATTTCATTAAAATATTTAACAGCAACGAGCGAGCCTTGAAAAAATTTGTGATTGGGAGGTAGGATGATAAACCATTTGAAAATGCTCTGCGAGACACTATATTTCAGCTAATTCAGAGCACTTAAAAACTCATCGGTCTTGTAATTTGTTATTGTCGGTATATCATGAATTGAATTATTAAATTTAGATTTTAAACGGCTACCTGATGCTCTCTTAAGGCGTCATTAAGAGAAGTTTTTAAATCAGTGCTTGCTTTTCGTTTGCCAATAATTAAGGCACAAGGCACTTGATAATTGCCTGCTGGAAAGGTTTTTGTATAAGAGCCTGGAATTACAACGCTCCTTTCTGGCACAAAACCTTTTGTTTCAATTGGGGTTTGACCCGTTACATCAATTATTTTTGTTGACATCGTTAAGCATACGTTTGCACCCAACACAGCCTCTTTCCCTACCCTGACGCCTTCTACAACAATACAACGAGATCCAATAAAACAGTTATCTTCAATGATGACTGGCGCGGCCTGAACCGGCTCTAAAACCCCACCAATACCAACACCTCCACTTAAATGAACGTGTTTTCCAATTTGCGCACAGCTTCCAACTGTTGCCCAGGTATCAACCATTGTTCCCTCATCAACATAAGCGCCAATATTTACAAAGCTAGGCAAGGTAATTACACTATTTGATATGTAACTACCATAACGTAATACTGAACCAGGCACAGCTCTAACTCCTGCTTCTTTTAAATGCGTTTTCAATTTTATTTTATCATAATATTCAAAGGGGTTTAATTCTATTGTTTCCATTTGCTGAATTGGAAAATAAAGGATAACGGCTTTTTTAATCCAATCATTTACCTGCCAATTTCCATCAGTTAATGGTTCTGCCACGCGGAGTTTACCCTTATCCAATTGCTCAATAATTTCTTTGATTAACTTTTGGTTATCCAAATTTTTAAGTAATTCTCTGTCATTCCAGATCTCTTCAATTAATTTTTGCATGTATTTTGGTTAATTTTTAGTTTGCTAAGTTAAGGATAATATGTATATTTATGCTCCATTTTTTTGGAATGGTTATGTAGCTCAACTGGATAGAGCACCTCACTACGGATGAGGAGGTTTGGGGTTCGAATCCCTACATGATCACAAATAAAACCCTTTGAAAGCCAAAGGGTTTTATTTTTAAAATAAGATTTTGGTGAGGTAGCTCAGTTGGTTAGAGCATCGGATTCATAACCCGAAGGTCGGGAGTTCAAATCTCCTCCTCACTACAATAATTTAGAATATAAAAAATCCTATTTTTATTTTTTTCAGACAATGCCATTAAACATTTTATTCGATAGAATGGCATTAATAACCAAAAACAGATCACATCAAAAATTTGATTTTTTCTTTTTAGAAAAATTAATTATTAAACTTACGTTTCAAATCTCTATCAACATCTTTAGCTTTGAGCGCATCTCGCTTGTCAAATAATTTTTTTCCTTTGGCTAATGCAATTTCAAGTTTAGCGTACCCCTTTTCTGATGAAAATAAAAAAGTAGGGATAATTGTAAGCCCTTTATCTTGCAATTTTTTTTGAAGCTTATTTAGCTCTTGTCTATTTAGTAGTAATTTACGCTCTCTTGTGGGTTCGTGATTATATAAATTCCCTTCTGTATAGATGCTGATGTTTAAATTTTTTACAAACAATTCACCATTTCTAAAATAACAAAAGCTATCAACTAATGATGCTTTGCCTTCTCTAAGGGCCTTAATTTCAGTTCCAACCAAAACAATTCCTGCTGTAAATTTTTCAAATAGGCTATAATCAAAACTTGCTCTTCGATTTTTTATTGAAATTTTTTGCTGTATATTAGGCTTCACACAGCAAAGATATAAAAAATAAGAAGGAGAATGTTGCAACTATCAAACGCTTCAAAAGATGACTTAAAAATAATTTCAGATTTAGCAAAAATAATTTGGAACGATTATTATCTTCCAATTATCGGGCAAGAACAAGTCAATTATATGTTAGAAAACATTTATAATTATGATAGTTTGCTAAATTTAATGGAAAAACAAAAACATGTTTTTTATTTGATTGAGTATGAATTAAATGTCATTGGATTTTTAAGCATTAGTTCAAATGAAGAAAGACATTTTTTTCTGCAAAAATTTTATATTAAATCAGACTTCTCTCGAAATGGCATTGGATCAAGGGTTTTGAAAATATTAGAAAACAAATTAAACCCAAAAACAATTCACCTAACAGTTAATCGAAATAATTTTCAATCAATTAATTTTTATTTCAAAAATGGGTTTAAAATAAAATCATTACAAGATTTTGATATTGGAAATGGGTTTAAAATGTTAGATTTTATTATGAAGAAAGATTTTATATAAAGCAGTTTATTGGCCATTCGGTCAAGTTAATAATTTAGCATATTGCTTAGCACTTAAAATTAATTTTATTATATTTAAGGTTTTAAATAAAACATGGAATATAATACTCAGTTACCACCTTTGCAAATTCCCGAATACGGCAGAAACATTCAAGTGATGATTGACCACTGCGTTACAATTGAAGATAGAGCTGAACGAAATTTATGCGCAAAAGCCATCATTCAAATTATGGGTCAATTAAATCCTCATTTGCGTGATATTGCAGACTATACACACAAACTTTGGGATCATTTATTTTTAATTTCTAAGTTTAAATTAGATGTAGATTCTCCATATCCTAAACCAACACCCGAAACATTTACCACAAAACCTTTGTCAGTTGCTTATCCAGCTTCAAAAATGAAATATAAACATTATGGCAAAACAATAGAACGAATTATAGAGGTTGCAAAAACTTACGAAGAAGGGCCTGAAAAGGAAGAATTAACAAGATTAATAGCAAATCACTTAAAAAAATCTTATGTAAATTGGAATAAAGATTCAGTGACAGACGATATTATTTTTAAGCAATTTAAAGAAATGACAAACAATGAATTGGTGATTGATGAAAGTACTTCATTAACGCATGCCAATGAATTGAAAAACAAAAACCATAACAGTCAAACGCCTATTTCCAGGGCCACATCAAGTGGAAAAAACAACAAAGCGAGATTTAATAAAAATAAAAATAAATTTAACAAGCACAGAACTAATAACAACAATAATAGACCGGCAATTTAATTTATGGCAATTTTTGAAGTTACAGGGGGTAGACATTTAAAAGGGGACATTGTCCCTCAAGGCGCAAAGAACGAGGCTTTACAAATTATATGCGCTGTGTTATTAACTTCAGAAAAAGTAGTTGTTAGCAATATACCAGATATCATCGACATCAACAAATTGATCGAGTTGTTAAGTGATTTGGGAGTAAAAATTCAAAAAACAGGTAAGGAAGAATATACTTTTCAAGCTGATGATATAAAAGTTGATTACCTCATTTCGGATGATTTTAAAAAGAAAGGCTCAGGCTTAAGAGGTTCAACAATGATTATTGGGCCAATGCTAGCGAGATTTGGGAGAGCTTATATGCCAAAGCCAGGAGGAGATAAAATTGGCCGACGACGTATGGATACTCATTTTATCGGATTCGAAAATTTAGGCGCAAAATTTGAATATGACCATGATAGCGAAAACTTCAAAGTTTCAGCCAAGAAATTAAAAGGCGCTTATATGTTGCTCGACGAAGCCTCAGTGACAGGAACTGCAAATATAGTCATGGCAGCTGTTTTGGCTGAAGGCACCACAACCATATACAATGCCGCTTGCGAACCATATTTGCAACAATTGTGCAAAATGCTAAATGCTATGGGCGCTAAAATTAGTGGGATTGGATCAAATTTATTAACCATTACAGGTGTCACAAATCTGAAAGGAACATCTCATCGTATTTTGCCTGATATGATTGAAATAGGTTCGTTTATTGGTTTAGCAGCAATGACGCAATCCGAAATTACCATTAAAGATGTGTCATTTGATAATTTAGGATGCATTCCAAAAGTTTTCTCTCGATTAGGCATTCAATTGAAGAGAAAAGGTGATGATATTTTTATTCCTTCTCAATCCCATTATGAGATTGATACTTTTATTGATGGTTCAATGCTCACAGTATCTGATGCGATTTGGCCAGGTTTTACGCCAGATTTATTAAGTATTATTTTAGTAACTGCTATCCAAGCCCGCGGAAATATTTTGGTTCATCAAAAAATGTTTGAGAGTCGCTTATTTTTTGTGGATAAATTAATCGATATGGGAGCACAAATTATTTTATGTGATCCACACAGAGCAACGATTATGGGCTTGGACAGAAAGGTACAATTAAGAGCCATTCAAATGGCCTCACCAGATATTAGAGCAGGAGTAGCATTATTAATTGCCGCAATGAGTGCAAAAGGTAAAAGTACAATATTCAACATTAATCAAATTGATAGAGGCTATCAAAATATTGATGGCCGCTTAAATGCAATTGGAGCCGAGATCATAAGAAAAAATAATTAACATGAATATTATTAAATTATCATCTGCTATTTTTATAATTTCTTGTTTATTTTTTTCATGCAAAAATAAACAGGAAGTCGCTAAGATATCTGCGAATAGCGAATCTAAAAAGTTTTCAAACCAATCAAATGAGATTGTATATGCTGTCGAAGGGTTAAATATAGGGAATAAAGCACCAGAGTTTTCGCAACTTAGCACCAAAGGTTCTGATTTAGCATTAAGTTCTTTAAAAGGAAAAGTTGTGTTAATTGATTTTTGGGCTAGTTGGTGTGGGCCTTGCAGACAAGAAAATCCAGCAGTAGTGGCAGCATATCATAAATATCAGAATTTGAAATTTAAAAATGGAAATAAGTTTGAAATTTTAAGTGTGTCTTTAGATCAAAATAAAACATCTTGGATAAAGGCAATCGAAAAAGATGGTTTAATATGGGAAAATCACGTTTGTGATTTTTTAGGATGGAACAACTCTATTGCTCAAAGATATGGTGTAAATGCCATACCAACTAATTTTTTAATTAACGGAGATGGTATTATTATTGGAAAAGCCTTAAGAGGTCAAGATTTGGAAAATGCACTGCAAAATTATTTAAAATAAAAAAATCATGATTAAAATTCTACTCTTATCAATGACTTTATTTTTGTTTGGGACATTAAAAAGTCAAGATATTGTAAAACTAAATGTTGGAGATAAAGCGCCAAGCTTAGTTTTACCAACAGTTCTTAATACAGTGCAAAGCTTTAATTTCCCGCATAACAATAAAGTGGTATTATTAGTTTTTTGGTCTTCCTCAGTTTCTAATTCTAAAGAAAATTTATTTAAGTATGGTATACTTTCTTCCAAATACGATAAACTTCAATATAAAAATAGCGAAGGTTTTGAAGTTATATCAGTAGCCATTCAAAGTGATAGAATTTTATGGGAAAGTGATGTTAAAAAGTATCATATAGATAAACTTACAAATTGTATTGCATTAAAAGGCTATAGAGATTTCTTTATTAAATCTTATCATTTAACTGAAACACCTGCTTCTTTTTTGATTGATGAATTTGGGAATATCAATGCTGTTAATCCAGATTTAAAAACAATTTTAAGTTATTTAGAAGAAAAGAAAAATAATCTTTCAATTCCTTCTAACAACAATTCAGAAGCTTTATCTACAGAAGTTCAATATTCTTTCAGTGGTAAGATTTTATTTGGAGAAGATTCTATTAAACCTTTAGCTAGTACAAAATTATATATTACAGATAATAATCATGACACCATAGAATCCACTGCAACAGATGAAAATGGCGTATTTTATGCTAAATCGCCTAAAGCAAAAAGTGACATTAACATTGAAATAGGGAGCACTGATTTAAAAGAAGATGATAAATTATTTTTAGCAAATGAAAGTGGAAATATTTATAGCCGTTTCAATTATTTGAATAATCAATTTTCCGCTAAACTGTTTAATCTTGAACTTGTTTTTTTTAAAAACACTAAACTACCTGAAACGAAATCTTCTGGTTCAATTGAAATCACAGACCTTTACGTTTATGATGTCTTATTTAATTCTGGCATAACTGACTTAAATCTTGAATCTAAAAAAAAATTAGAAAAATTAATTGAGAAATTAAAACAGAATCCAAAAACTAAAATTCAAATCATTTCTCATACGGATTGTAAAAGAGATTCAAAAACCAACATAGATATTTCTTTAGTTCGTTCAAAAAACATTGTTAATTACCTCATCAGCAAAGGTGTTCAGAAAACTAGACTAGAAACCATTGAGAAAGGAGAAACAGAATTCATTAAAAAATGTGATGACTGCAAAAATTGTTTAGGAGATCAAGTTAATAACAGAACAGAATTTAAATTTTACAGAACAGAATGAAATTGTTAATCTCTTTTTCTACCATTAAGTAATGAAGTATTCTTTAAATGTTTGTATAAAAAAAAAGAACACTTTTTTTAAATTTTTATTATTTACTTCTTTAATAGGATTTTCGCAAAAATCCGAAAAATTAAGGGTAGGAGAGCGCATCCCTTTTAGCAAATTAGAAGTATTAAATCAAGAGCAAAAATTGGTGAACATAGATTTGCCTGATGGAAAAAATATTACAGATCGATTTGTGTTGGTGTATTTTTATTCAAGTGATTCCCCCACTAAAAATTTAATTTCATTTAATAACGATGTTGAAAGGGTTTTAAATAAATTTCAAAACAACAATTGTAAAGGCGCTAGTTCCATAGAGTATGTTACTATTTGTATAGAAAAAGACTTTAGTAAATGGCAAAAAGAGTTAGAAGAAACGAATTACAACAAGCAAAAGTTTACTGGAAAAAAGACAAATTATTTAGCCAAAGATGGTATAAAAGATAAAGCCGTAAGTGTGTTTAAATTAACGACAACACCAGCCTTATATTTAGTAAATCCTAAAGGAAGGCTGTATCTTGAAACAGATAGTGTTTTGGTGCTTGATAGAACTTTTCAAAATATTTGTAAAGCAAACGCTAGTTATGCAACAGCTGATGTTAGTGGTAAAATATTATTTGGAGAAAAAAGTAAAACACCATTGATTCAACACCAAGTTTATTTGGTAAAAGAAAACCTTGATACCGTTAAGAAGACCGTGACTGATAATTTTGGCGATTTTGTTTTTACTCAAATTGATACAACAGCAAGCCTATCCATAAAAATACAGCAAACAAACAAATCAAATGATACCAAGTTTTTCTTAGCAAAACAAACAGGCGAGGTCATTTCTGAATTTAAAAAAAATGCGGTTGGCGATTTTGAATACCGTTTATTGAACCTTGATGTATTTAGATTAACGCTCATTGAAGAGGAGGATGATATCATCATGAAGTATAAAAAATTTGATGTTACAAGTAAAAAAGATTTAATAGTAAATGAAAATATTTATTATGAAGTTGGCAAATACACGCTTGTGACAGAAAGTGAAATCATTTTTGATAAAATAATATCTATTTTAATGGCCTATCCCGAAGTGAAGCTGGATGTTATTTCTCATACCGACGCAAGGGGAGACGATAACAGTAATTTAAAATTGTCTGAAAACAGATCCAATTCAGTTGTTAAATATTTAATAGAAAAAGGCATTGACTCTTCTAGATTAAGGGCAATTGGAAAAGGAGAAACTGAAATAAGCAATAGATGTGCCAATAACGTAAATTGTTCTGACAAAGAGCAAGAGTTTAACCGCAGAACGGAGTTTAAATTCGTTAAAAACTGACAAATTTTCGTGTTTTAAATTGTGGCAAACAAATTGCTTATTGGAGGTAGAAATTTTAGAAATCATGACACATAACGAAACCATCAACAATTCTGAAGAAAATATTTCAGAAAACAGCATAAATGACTCTGATGAACAAATCAAAGAGCCTAAAGAAAAATCAACTCCAGAAGAATTAGATTTTGAAGCTAAAATAGCAGAATTAAATGATCGTTATTTAAGACTTTATTCGGAGTTTGACAATTACCGTAAGAGAACGATTAAGGAAAAGTCTGATATCATTCGCTCAGCGGGAGAAGATGTATTTAAAGCCATCATCCCTACCATCGATGATTTTGAGAGAGCCATTAAAGCCAATGAATCTGTTGATGATGCAACTGCAATAAAAGAAGGAATCATTTTAATTTATAATAAATTGTTAGCTTCATGTGTTGCAAAAGGTTTGGAACCAATGGAAAGCAACAATTTAAAGTTCAATTCTGATGTCATGGAAGCAATTACACATATTCCATCTGAAGATGAAAGCAAGAAAGGTTTGGTAGTTGATACAGTTGAAAAAGGTTATAAATTAGGAGATAAAGTAATTCGTTTTGCTAAAGTGGTGGTAGGAAATTAGTTTACAAATACATTTGATCAACCACCCAAATTGATTGGGAGTCGAGAAAAAAAACATTTAAATAAAATGAGCAAAAAAGATTTTTATGAAATATTGGGAGTATCCAGAAGTGCGACCGACGAAGAGATAAAAAAGGCATATAGAAAATTAGCGATTAAATATCATCCAGATAAAAACCCTAACGATAAAGCTGCTGAAGACAAATTTAAAGAAGCAGCCGAAGCATATGAGGTATTATCCAATTCAGAAAAAAGACAACGTTATAATCAATTTGGTCACGCAGGAGTAGGAGGTGCTTCCAGCGGCGGCGGTCATTATGGCGGGGGCATGAATATGGATGACATATTTAGTAATTTTGGCGATATTTTTGGAGGTGCGTTTGGCGGACAAAGATCCAGTGGTGGTGGAAGACGTGTGGTAAGAGGCTCAGATCTTAGAATAAAAGTGAAATTAAATTTAAGCGAAGTTGCAAATGGCGTTGAAAAAAAATTAAAGGTAAACAAATTTGTAAGTTGTAAAACTTGCAAAGGCTCAGGCGCAAAGAGTGGGCAATTTGATACTTGTAAATCTTGTAATGGCCAAGGGGTACAAACAAGAACACAACAAACATTTTTAGGAGCCATGCAAACTCAAGTTACTTGCAGCACTTGCAGAGGCGAAGGTAAAATTGTAAAAGATAAATGCAATACCTGTCACGGGGATGGAGTTGTTAGAGAAGAAGAAATATTATCCGTTAACATCCCAGCAGGGGTTGCTGAAGGAATGCAATTATCTGTAAGCGGAAAAGGAAATGCGGCTCCACGTGGTGGTGTAAATGGAGATTTATTAGTAGTAATTGAAGAAGAAGAACACGAATTGTTGAAACGAGACGGGAGCAATTTATTTTATGATAGTTACGTGAATTTTGCTGAAGCGGCTTTAGGAAGCAGCATCGAAATACCAACTGTAGATGCGAAAGTTAAAATAAAAATTGAGCCAGGAACGCAAAGCGGAAAAGTACTAAGATTAAAAGGAAAAGGATTACCAGAAATAAATTCATATGGTCATGGCGATTTATTGGTAAATATAAATGTTTGGACTCCTCAAAATTTAACTTCTGAAGAGAAGAAAGTACTTGAAAAACTTCGAGATTCAAAAAACTTTGAACCTAAGCCAAATCGAAAAGAAAAAGGTTTTTTCGATAAAATGAAAGAATACTTTGAATAAAAGTATTTGGCAGTATCAATTTGTTATGTTTAATGCTTAAAAAATCACAAGTGTAAATTAAGCCATAAAAAACGTAATCGTAATGACCAAAACAATTTACACAAGCTGACCACTGTTTAGTTATGTGTTTTCGAAATCTTTTGCTATCAAGTGGGCACAAGGACATTAGATATTTCGAATTTTACGAACGTGAAGATTTCAAATTGGATGAAGAAGAATTTAAGTAAAAAGTAATGCAGGAATTTAAAAATGAAGGCAGAATACTTAAATATAATTCCAACCTATAATATTCTCGAAGACAATGACATTGCTTTGGCTTCAAATTTATTTGAACTTAGAAGCAATAAAAAAAATGACTGTATCGTAAAACCAGGTTCAAATTCACAAAATGTATATTTTATCCTATCTGGGTTGGTTTACTCACAATCAATTGATGAAAAAATCAACTGGTACGAATTCGAAGGTCAATCATTTGCAGATATTGAAAGCTTATTTTTCAATAAAAAATGTGAACAATACCTTCGTTGTGCTGAAGATTCTAAACTAATATTCATTTCCAAAACGAACCTTTTACAATTAGTTAAAACAAATCATAATTGGTCAGTATGGTATACTTATTTTTTAGAGGAAATCATTCAACGATTGTATTACTATTACCAAAGTTTATTGGTTAAAGACTCCTCAAAGCGATACAGCGAATTAATCGAACTACATCCTGAAATCCTTCAACGAATTCCACTTGGACACATTGCATCGTATCTTGGCATATCTCAGGTAAGTTTAAGTAGAATTAGAGCAGGTAAGCAAAAGAAAAAAGACTAACGATTTTAACATATGTAAAAAAACCTCTCGTCCTGAAGGTTTACATTTGCAAGAAAAAAATCAATGTACATCCAAGAAATACTAAAAAACTTTACATTCTACCTTATTATATATTCTTTTGTTGCTGGTTCGTTATATTTGACTTTCTGGGTTATTTTCAAAGAGAAGTTTGAACATCGTAAAATACAACTCAAAAAAACAAGTAGTGTTAACCATATCAAACATGATTTTCTGTATTCACTACAAGCAATAGCAATTTCATCAATATTAATCACATTTCTCAATACGGCCTATTCAAAAAACCACACACAAATTTATACTAGCCATTCCGAATACAATAATATCTACACCATAGTCAGCTTAATTGCTGTACTAGTTATTGATGATACTTTTTTCTATTGGTTTCATCGGCTGATGCACCACCCTAAAATATTCAGATACACACATAAAGCTCATCATTTTAGTACAGATCCCAGTCCGTTTACTTCGTTAGCTTTTCAATTTATTGAAACACTTGCTGAAAACTTTGTTGGGATAATTTTACCTTTCCTCATGCCCATTCATTGGTATGTTATATTAATTTGGCAGATCATTTCCTTTTCCAATAATTTTATCGCGCATTTAGGTTACGAAGTATACCCCACCTTCTGGATAAAAACCTCATTACTTAAATTTAAAACAACATCAACGCATCACAACATGCATCACCGATATTTCAATGGTAACTACGCTTTATATTTTACTTGGTGGGATAAACTTATGGGAACTGAATTTAAAAATTATGAAAATTCCTTTTTAGAAATTCATAACCGAGTAAAAAAATCTTAACTACTATATTATGCCTACAATCCTTTTGATAATATTTTCAATATTTATATCTATTGATAATAGACAACTTTTGCTTGGTAAATGGTACACGGAACTTGACAATTCAACAATAGAAATTAACAATTCTAAGGAAGGAATAAATGGCATAATCATTAAATCAGATGACAAAAGCCATATTGGTAAATTAGTTATTAAAGAAATAAAAAAATATGGTAGTAACAAATTTACAGCTGAAATATATGATCCGAAGATTAAAAAATACTTTGATGCAACCCTTTCTTTAATTGACACTAATACTCTTCAAGTAAAAGTAACTTGTTGCTTGGGGTTTTTTAGTGAAACATACACCTGGAAAAGATTATGAAAAAGTTCTTGAAATATTTTCACGGAGAGCATTTTACCAAAACTGATTTGCTTTTTACCTACCTTGGTACATCTCTTTCTTTAATTCTTATTTTAGTTTTTGTTTATCCTATTGAGGTAAGCATAATTAAACACATCGTTTTGTCTTTTATAATTCTTGACTTTTCAGGCGGAGCGATAGCCAATTTGACAAATAGTACAAGTGTTTTTTACGCAAGTAGACCAAATCTTCAGAAAATCTTCATACTTGCCCATATTGTTCAACCCATTTTTTTAGCTTGGATATTTCAAAAAGAACTGATTACTATTGCATTAACAACAATTTATACGCTTATTTCTAGTATTGTTATTTCTTCTTTAATTGATTTCAATAAGCAAAGGGCTTTAGCGATGATGCTCCTTTTACTCGGGATTATATCATTGCTTTTGATTTTTAAAATAGAAACATACCTTCTAACAATCTGCTTGATACTTTATATGATAAAATTGATTTTTTCATTTCCCATTAATTGGGGTATAATAACGACCCGTTAACGTTGTATTTGCTATAGACTCGACGAAGTGGCAATTTCAACGGTAATTTTTCAATTGAACTTTATAATCAATTTAGCATTTGTGCTACGATTTGAACTGCCAATTTATTAAGCTTCGACAATTATAGTTGACTTTAATAACCATTGAATTTTTTTAGATTTTTTTCACTATAAATTTTTATCCATTTTTTTATAGAAAATTATAAAGAAAATTATAAAGACGATAGAATAAAATACATTCACAAAAAATCGAAAATCTAAAAGATCCAAAATCATAAATGTGATGACCCTAATTGTAAATATGGTTATGAATAATTGAACTCCCCATTGCTTCATATGCCAAATTCCAATGATTGAAATAAATTGCATGGTAATAATTACGCCAATGATCATTGGGACAAAATCTCCCAACTTTTTTATGGAAGGCATAAACATCATTGGAAATGCTAATAAAATTAATATAATTGCAATTACACTAACTATGCTAATTATTTTTGGACGTTGTACTTGTGCCATTTAATTATTTCTTATCGCCTCCACAGGATCCAATTGAGAAGCTCCGTAAGCAGGAACAAATCCAGATATAATTCCTATCAATAAAGAGACTGATAATCCTAAAATAATGTTGGAGCGAGTCAAGAAAATTTCTAAATCCATGACCGAATTAATTCCTAAGGTTAAAAAATAGATTAATACAAGTCCGAAAATCCCTCCTATCAAGGAAAGAAAAACAGCTTCAAATAAAAATTGTGATAAAATGAAATAATTTTTGGCTCCGAGTGATTTTTGTATACCAATGATGTTGGTACGTTCTCTAACCGATACAAACATAATATTAGCAATTCCAAAACCTCCAACTAAAATTGAAAAACCTCCAATAATTGCACCAGCTATGCTAACGATATCAAATAATCCATCAAAATTTTTACTCAATAAATTTGTTTCATTTAATGCAAAATTATCTTCTGCCAAAGGCTTTAAACCTCTAATTTCTCTCATTGCGCCAGTTAATTCATCTTTTAATTGCGCGTTTGTTATTCCTGCTTTTGCTTTTGCGGCAATAAATGGGGCATTGTTTTCTGATTTCACATCCATTAATAATTTTGCAAAATTATAAGGAACTATGGCTTGGTTATCCATTGTGCTGCCCAATAAACTTTCTCCTTCTTTTTTTATTAAACCAATTACTTTGCAATTTCTACCAGCAACTTTTATGATTTTATTTAAAGGATTTTCTGAATTTGGGAATAGACCTTGTGTTAAATTATAACCAAGTAACACAACATTATAACCATTTTCAATTTCAACTTCTCTAAAATATCTTCCATCTGTTATTTCAAAAGATTTTACTTTGTAATATTCATATGACCAACCTGAAACTGAAGCATTTTCGATGGTATTATTATTATGCTTTAAAGTTTTACGGGTTCCAATTGTAAACCCTAAGGCGTCCGCATTTTTTATTTTTTTTTGTAGCACTTTTAGCTCACTATAAATTGGAACAGGCCTATTCATATATTTCCACCAAGGATAATCAGGGCCAAATGACCATGGCCATTTCATAACAAATACCACATTTTCTCCCAAACTCTGCACGCTGCCTCTTACCTTATGCTCGAGGCTATCAACAATTGTAAAAACTGTGATGATTGCAAAAATGCCAATGGTAATTCCTAATAAACTTAAAAATGTTCGAAGTTTATTAGACACCAATGCCTGCCAAGCAAAAACTACACTTTCTTTTAACAAGGTTAATATCATGTTTTAAAGATAATTGATATTAGGAAGTTTTTTTCAAAATTATTTTAGTGGTAAAAATAGTATTCAAACGGCTTAAACAACATCAGTTTATAATGTTTTCAAGGGTTATAATTATTACCAATTACTTGAGAATATTTTCTCCATTCACTTCATTCCGAATAATCATTTGATTTTTTCATTTATATAATATTTCAAGTAACTTTGACAGAACATTTAAATAATAGCAATGAAAAAAAAATTAATATTTTATTTTTTAACTTCTCTTTCTATTTTATTTAGCTATTGCGCAAGTAATAACTTATATGAAAAACAAATAAAGGAATTAGACAGTTTGCAAATAGTTTTAAAAGAAGCTATTTCGAACTTTAATGATATTGATTCGCTTAAATGCTACAAGGCTTATGAAAAACAATATACGTACTCAAACTTTATAAATGATAATTTAAGCGATACTGTCTCTAGAGAAACTGCTAAGAATTTAAAACTATTTTATTTGGTAGGAAAAAATTTAGTGAACTACCTTGCCATGAATTCAAAATGGAAAGAAGAAGCAAATCTATCAATAAAACAGCTATCAGATTTAAATCATGATTTAAAAAATGGACACATTGAAGATGAAGCAGTTTTTGAATACATTTCTGAAGAAAAAACAGAAGTGCTTAAAGTCATAGAAATATTAAAATCAAATACAGAACTAATTCGTTATAGCTTAGAAACTTTTGATAAAACATTACCAGCTGCAAAAGAAACAGCAAAAAAACTGAATGGAGGCTTATTGCCCGAATTGGTAAAGCCTGAAATCAAAACTTTTTTAGAAACAATTAATTGAAACCATTTTATTTCATAATTAGTTTTGTTTGTTTATTTATGTTTTCTCATGCACAAAGTAGCATTGATGCACAATTAGCTAAACAATTTTATGATCAAAAAGAATACGAAAAAGCAATCAAGTATTATGAAAATTTATACGATAAAATTCCAGATGCTTATTTTGCCAATTATTACAAATGCCTCATAGAAACTAAGGATTATAGTAAGGCAGAAAAAGTTATAAAAAAACAAATTAAAAAAAATTCAAGCAATACATACTTATATGTTCAATTAGGTAAAGTATATAGACTTCAAGGCCATTTAGATAAAGAAAAAGAGCAATACAATAAATCTATAAAAGAAGTTATCCCCGAACAAAATACCATCTTCACGCTAGCTCATGCTTTTGAAGAAGAACAATTATTTGATTACGCCATTGAAGTATATAAAAAAGGCAGAAAACAAAGCGCAAATACATATCCCTATTACTACGAAATGGCCGATCTCTATAAAAAGAAAGGAGACTTAAAAGCGATGGTAAATGAGTATTTGGACGCCATCGAATTTAGAGAAAGCGAGTTATATACCGCTCAGGCAAACCTTCAACAATCTTTAGGTTATGATGAAAAAAATGGCGGCTTCAATAATCCAATATTAAAACAAGAATTACAAAAACGCATCCAACAAGCACCTGATAAAATAATATTTTCTGAATTTTTAATTTTTTTGCAAACACAACAAAAAGATTTTGAAGGTGCTTTTATTCAAAGCAAAGCCATTGATAAAAGGCAAAAAGAAGACGGAACACGAATAATTGATTTAGCAAAATTATGTGTGAGCAACGAAAATTATACAGTTGCCGAAAAATGTTTTCAATACATTATTTCAAAAGGAAAAGATAATGGTTATTACGATTATGCCATTTTAGAAAGATTAAATGTCAAATATATTTTATTAACTACTCAATCAAATGTGCAGATGAACGAGTTTATTCTTTTAAACTCTGAAATAGAAGCCGTCTTAACTAAATATGGCCTTAGTAATTTAAGTTTGCCTGTTTTAAAAAAATCTGCCCTACTAAAAGCATATTATTTAAATCAACCAAATGAAGCCATAGAACTATTGGAAAACGCGATTACAAAATATTCATTTGACAAAAATGCTGTTGCAGAAATTAAATTAGATTTAGGCGATATGCATTTGTTAGTTGGAGATATTTGGGATGCCTCTTTATTATATTCTCAAGTAGAAAAAGATTTTAAATATGAAATTGTTGGACAAAATGCAAAATTTAGAAATGCAAAATTAAGTTACTATGCCTCGGATTTTAAATGGGCAAAATCGCAATGTGATGTATTAAAAGGTTCCACTTCAAAAACCATAGCAAACGATGCACTCGACTTATCATTATTAATTACGGATGCAATTGGCATTGATACAAATGATGCGCCTTTAAAAATGTTTGCAGCAGCAGATTTATTAATTTTACAACATCAATATCAAAAAGCTTTATTAAAATTGGATAGCATTAATAATATCTTTGCCGAACACACACTTGGCGATGATATTTACTATAAGAAAGCAGACATATTTATGCTAACACAACGTTATTCAGAAGCTGTTAAGATGTATGAAAATATTGTTGAGTATTACCCTAACGAATTGTATGGTGATGATGCATTGTATAAGCAAGCAGAACTATATGATCGCTTTTTATTAAATCAAGAAAAAGCAAAAACCTTATATCAAGAATTTTTAGATAAATATCCTGGAAGCATTTATGTGATAGAAGCTCGCAAACGTTTCAGAGAACTTCGAGGCGATTTTGTAAATTAATTCTAGAATCATTTAAATATAAAAGAAATCCCTCTTTTCGCCTTCAACAATAACTTGTTCGCCTTTTGAGATTAACTTTCTTGCACTATATTTTTCTAGTAAGGTGTTTAAATTTTCTATTTCTATAATATTTAATAGTATGCTGGTACCAAATATTAGAACAATAGTTTGACCTTTCAAAGGTACTTTTTTTTCATTTAAAATACACACAGTCATAAAACGGGCAGGGCAACCGCATCAGAAAGTTAATAAATCGGCCAAGTAATTCGTTGACCTTGCCGCTTCTTTTCTTCGTCTTCTTAAGCTTTTTTTGTCATTTTTTTGTCGAATAATATTAAGTGCCATTTTACGAATGAAGTTAAA
>JBKDJY010000006.1:0-9412 GCA_046345275.1 Bacteroidota bacterium | reverse complement strand
ATTACTCCCCAGAAAATTAACCTGACCCAAACAAACGCACTCTTTTTAAACTATTTTATTGAGATTATATCATTTTATACTTGCAGATAAAATGTGAAAAATGTCTCAAAAGTGTTGATTTTACATGCATTTTTAGTTTTTAAGCAGACTCTAATTAAAAAAAATCTGAAGAATCTGAATAGATTTATCGAACCTAGAAAATCAGATAAAGAAGCACGTTAATATTTGCTTGGAACTACCGTCATTATGGGAAAAAGTATCATTCCACGCTAAAATGGAAATCCAAAATATCATATTTCCTGATGGAATTTTGTATGATAGAGAAAATAGCAATTATCGAACCCCAAAAGTAAATTCAACAATTCGTTTAATCACAAGTATAGCAAGGAGTTTAGAAGAGGCTATAAAAAGGAAAGCCGACTTGTTAGTTGGCTTATTCAATGTGGTGGGCCCACCTGGAATCGAACCAGGCACCTACTGATTATGAGTCAGTTGCTCTAACCGAATGAGCTATAGGCCCAAAAAAATTTACTTCAAATACAGGGTTGCGAAAGTATATATTTGTATTCTATTTTCAAAATTTATGAATCAAATAAAAAATGTAGCACCAATAATTCGCAACTGATTTTTTAAAACATAGCAAATCGAGATTATTATTTAAAAAAATATTTTTAAATTTTAATTCATCCAAGATATTTTGTAAAATGGTCAATTATTTTGTCTATTTTTTAAGTATTTTTTTATTTCAGCAATAATCTCAATAGATTCTTCATGAGATAATTGCATGCCAAGTTTAACAAGTTTAGTTTGGCAAGTGAAACAAATTCTTTCCCCTCCCTTTACCCAAAAACTTTTGGAAAAAAAATCTCCAAAGTTTTTTTCATCAACTTCAATTAATTCGATGTTTGTAATTAAATTTAAATCGTACTCATTAATTTTACCTTTGCCATTAACACTTTGCTGATAGAAAACAATTCCATTTTTAATCCACAGTTTTTCTTTTCCAAATTGTTTCCACAAACAAATCCGAAAAATTTTATATTCAAAATAAGCCCAAAAACCTAACCAAATGATTACAAAAAGTTTTGCTCTTTCTTCAGTTAAACTAGGATAATTAAGCATTACAATAATACCGCCAGTTGTCCAAGCAAAAAACCAAAGAATAAGTAATAACGTTTTTTGTTTATGCACAGTAGGCAAAATAACTAAACTGAAAACATTATTTTTTATGAGAATAGAACTTCTTAGCCCAATAGCCTTGATGTTTTTCATAAGACCTTAACTACATTTTTACCAAGTACTTTCCTTCCATGCAAGGGATTACAGCGCATTGATTTAAGGTTAAGCAATATTTAATATCACGCTCAAGATCTAATTTTGCGAGTCTATTTCTATGAGATGAATTTTGCAAAAAAGAAAACAAATCATTTTTCGCCAATCCATATAAATGCTTTGATGCAATTGCAGAATCACAATTTATAGTTACTGTTGCAGAATTTGTTAACCTTTCAACAATTGCTCCCGCAAATAAGGTATCTTCTAAATTAAATTTATTTTTCCATCCAGCACAAACCAAAATAACATCTTTTTGCTGGTTTAAAAGGTACTCACATATAACATCTAAATTTATAAAACTACCAATAATTATTTTTGCAGCTTTTTTACTTGCTTCAATGGCTTGCGTACCATTAGTTGTTGAAATAGCAATTGTTTTTCCTTTTATTCGGTTGTTCATATAACCAAAAGGGCTATTTCCAAGTTCAAATCCTTCAATAATTTCTCCGTCTCTTTCAGCTGCTGCCATGAATCCATTTTTCTGATATTCTCTCGCTTCTTCGACTGTAGCAACTGGAATCATTTTGTTCACGCCATTATAAAAAGCAGTAACAATTGCAGAAGTTGCTCTAAACACGTCAATGATAACAACTATTGCATTTTCCTTATGAAATAATGGATAGGCTTGTGGCGTATAGCAAACTTCTATATTCATTTTAGCGGATATTTATTTTTTTAAAAAAGGTATTTTAGAAACTTTTGCTTTAATTGGTTTATCCCGAATGACAATAAAAATTTCAGAATCTACTTTTGCAAATTCTTTATTTACGTAGGCCAACCCAATAGCAATGTTGAGACTTGGTGATTGTGTACCTGAAGTTACCTTACCAATAATATTTCCATTTGCATCCACCACTTGATAATCATGTCTTGGTATACCTCTATCAACCATTTCAAAACCTACCAATTTTTTTGATACTCCTTCTAATTTTTGTTTTTCAATAAAAGCTTTGTTTATAAAATCCTTGTTAAATTTAGTAATCCAAGCCAAGCCCGCTTCAATTGGCGAAGTTGTATCATCAATATCATTACCGTATAAGCAAAATCCCATTTCTAAACGTAAAGTATCACGTGCACCTAAACCAATTGGTTTAATACCAAATTCTTTTCCTGCTTCAAATATGGCATCCCAAATCTTTTCAGCAAATTCATTTTCAAAATAAATTTCAAAACCTCCTGCGCCAGTATAACCAGTATTAGAGATAACAACATTATCTATTCCAAAAAAAGTCCCCTTAACGAAAGAATAATAAGGAATGTCAGATAAATTTATTGCAGTCAATTTTTGTAAAGTGGCCAAGCCCTTTGGTCCTTGTATTGCTAATAATGAAGTTTTTTCTGAAATGTCTTGCATATCAACGCCAAATGTATTGTGCTGTTTAATCCAATTCCAATCCTTTTCAATATTAGAAGCATTTACCACCAGCATATATGTTTTCTCATCAATGCGATAAACCAATAAATCATCTACAATTCCACCCGAGTTATTCGGTAGACAAGAATATTGCGCTTTACCATCAACTAGCACCGAAGCATCATTCGTTGTTACTTTTTGAATAAGCGCTAACGCATGTTCTCCTTTTAAAATAAACTCTCCCATGTGACTCACGTCAAAAACACCCACGGCGTTTCGAACGGTTGTGTGCTCATCATTTAATCCACTATATGATACAGGCATGTTATATCCTGCAAATGGCACTATTTTTGCTCCTAATGAAATGTGTTTTTGTGTAAGGGCTGTATTTTTCATTTATTTTCTTGATTTTTCGTTTCGATTTAAGTGGTGTAAATTTACACTTTTATATCAGAGAATTTATAAGCTCTAAGTATTTATGTTTATGAGCGTTTACAGAATATTTATCAACAACTGTATTCAATCCAGCCAAACCAATTTGAAGACGTAATTCTTTGTTTTCAATCAATTTTGACAAAGAATCTATCCAATCTTCATCGGTTGTTGCTAAAAATCCATTTATACCATGTTGAATAATCTCTTCATTTACACCAACAGGTGAAACAACCGTAGGCACGCCACATGCCATATAAGAAAGAGCTTTTAGTCCACATTTACCTTTAGACCATTCGTCATTTGGCAATTGCATGATTCCAATGTCAAAGCAATTAATATTATCAACCTCTGAAGCTGAATGCCAAGCTTTACTAACCACTTCAATTTCTGGGTGCGAATAGATGGATTGTCCCAGAACATGAATTTCAATTTTATTGGGATATTTATTCAAGAGCTTCTTTAATAAGGGAATAGAACTTTCAAAATGCTTGATGGTACTAATGCTTCCACTCCAACCAATTACTATTTTTTCTTTATTTCTTAACTCAGGTTTTGGTTTATGAAAACCATTGTCAATCGTAGTAGGAATAATGTAAGTGTTTTTATTAAACTGTTCTGCATACCTTGCTAAATAGGAATTACCAGCAATGACAATGTGTGCATGCTGAATATTTATTTTTGTTTTATTTGGATTTTTTAAAAATTCAAATTTTTTATTTTCAGGAGAAGTATCTAACAACCATATGCTATCATCAAAATCAAAAATAACTTTATTTTTTTTATAAAATTGTTTTTCAAAAAAAGATGAACCTAACAAGGTTGCTTCTCTTTGAATAAAAATAAGGTCAAATTTTTTTGCCCTGATTAAATCTCTAAATCGGATAAAGATTGATTTTAAAAGGATGAATGCTTTTTTTAAATAATTTCCAGAACTATAAAAAATAATATCATCTGTTTCGCTAATTATTTCCGATAATTCCCAATCTATCCCATTACTCCTAAAGAAGTTTAAATATTGTTCAAAACGATACCTTTGGCTAGGAGAGCGATTTAAGCGATGGTCTGCTATGAATAAAATTTTAGGCAAATTTTTACTGTTTTTCCAAATTTCTTGTAAAAAAATGAAAGCAAAATATAATTAAAAAAAGCTGTCTACATTGATAGACAGCTTTTTAAAACAATTGATTTATAAACTTAATTACTTATGAGTTTTTTCACTAGAAACGGTTAATTTTTTTCTACCTCTTGCTCTTCTGCTTGCAAGAACTCTTCGGCCATTTGCAGAAGCCATACGCTCACGAAATCCATGTTTGTTTTTTCTTTTACGTTGTGATGGTTGGAAAGTACGTTTCATGATTTTATATCTTTAATTTAATTTGTTTGTCAAAAATGGATTGCAAATGTAATGAAATTATATTTTTTTACAAATATTTTTTTTATAAATTTCATACAAGCAAGAATGGTGTCAAACATTTTTTTTTAATATATAAATTATTGTAGATTCTATTTTAAAATTATTTTTATTTTTCAAATTAAATCATATATTTGCAACCCGATTTTTAATTTTAAATCGTTGACTTTAAATATTTTGTAACATGACTAAAGCGGATATCGTAAGTGAAATTTCAGATAAAACAGGAATAGAAAAAATTATTGTTCAAACAACCATCGAGGCATTTATGAAATCTATTCGTAGTTCTATGTCTGATGGGAAAAATGTTTATTTGAGAGGTTTTGGGACTTTTTTGGTTAAAAAACGCGCAGAAAAAATCGGAAGAAATATTTCAAAAAATACAACTGTTGTAATTCCCGCACACTATATTCCAGCTTTTAAACCTGCAAAGGTATTTAGTGAACGCGTAAAACGCACTGTTACTAATGTTGAAAAAATTGATAAAAAACAAATTGAATGACTTTAACTCGTAAAACTCAGATCGGTTTATTATTAGCGGCTCTAGTTTTATTCGTTCTTTTATTTCTTGCACCAAAAACGCCATCAGTTCATAAGACTGATGCTGAAGTTGTTAATGTCAATGATTTAAACAAATCAACCATTGAAGATTATTTGTTAAAACAAGTAAATTCTTTAAAATCAGAAGATAAAGAGTTATATGAATCATTAATCAAACAAGCCTCTAAATCAACAATTGATACAGCTTTTATCTCAGTGGTAAAGTTTTGGGATAAACGTAAATTTCCTGATTTAGCGTCTTTTTTTGTAGAAAAGATTGCAAACAAAGTACAAACCTCCGATGGGTTTTTAAAAGCTGGTAACAGGTATTATTATTCTATCAGATTTATAAATGATACAAAAGAAGTTGAAATACTCTATCAATCAGCCATCAGATGTTTTAATAAAGCAATTGAAAAAGATGCAAATAATACTGATGCTAAAATTCAATTAGCCTCTTGTTATGTTGAAAATGGTAAAGATCCGATGCGCGGAATAACTTTACTTAGAGAGATAGAAAAAACCGATAGCAACAATGTAAAATTGCAATTATCATTTGCTTTTTTTTCGGTAAAGTCTGGCCAATTTGATAAAGCCATTCAGCGGTTTAATAAAGTGTTACAAATAGACCCACTGTTTATTGAAGCATATTTGCATTTAGCTGATGTGTATGAACGACAAGGAGATAAAAACAAAACCATTGAAATGCTCACCAAATATGTGAGTGTAACAGATGATGCCACAGCAAAGCAAGAAATAATAAAGTACATACAACAATTAAAAAATAAATAATTAACCTAATATAAATTTTAAAAAATCTAATTATGCCAAGCGGAAAAAAAAGAAAAAGACATAAAATGGCTACTCATAAACGAAAAAAACGTTTAAGAAAAAATCGTCATAAGAAAAAGTAAATAGTCATCTAATTATTTTTAATATAGATTAAATAAGTCAGAAATATTTTTTTCTGATTTAATATCCTATACCATCATGCTGCTAATAATTTGTTATTAGTCAAATTGTATTTCGTAAAAAATTATACACTATTTAGAGACTTTTTGTTTAACCTGAATCATCTTTATTTATCACGGTTATTTACAATTAAGCTCTAATTTAAAAACATTAAACATGAATGTAGAACTAATCATTAATTCTACGCCAAGCGAAGTTGTGATAGCTTTATTAAATGATAAGCATTTAATAGAGTTACATAAAGAAAAAAATAATTTAAAATTTTCGGTTGGCGATATCTATTTAGGTAAAGTAAAAAAAGTAATGGTGGGCTTAAATGCCGCTTTTGTTGATGTTGGCTATGAAAAAGATGCTTTTTTGCATTATTTAGATTTGGGGTCTCAAGCAAATTCGCTATTTAAATATGTTGATGGTGTTCGCTCCAAAAAACAAAGCGTTCCAAATTTAATGTATTTCAAAAATGAACCAGAAATTAGAAAAGATGGAAAAATCAACGAAGTTGTAAAATCTGGACAATACATTTTAGTTCAAGTATCTAAAGAACCTATTTCTTCAAAAGGTCCGCGGGTTACTACTGAAATTTCGCTTGCAGGCAGATATATTGTTTTAATACCTTTTTCAGACAAAATTTCTATTTCTTCGAAAATTAAAAGTAATGAAGAAAAAGACAGATTAAAATCTTTGATTCAAAGTATCAAACCGAAAAACTTTGGTGTGATTGTGAGGACTGTGGCAGAAGGTAAATCCGTTGCTGACATAGAAGCTGATGTAGCTGATTTAATTTCGAAATGGGGCGTATGTTTTAAAGCTTTACAAAACGCTGAGCCACCATTTAAATTATTAGGTGAGGTTGATCGAACCAATTCGATCCTTAGAGATTTTTTAAATTCTACTTTTAATGCCATTCATGTGAACAGCAAAAAGGTTTATGACGATTTAAAAACTTATATAAAAATGATTTCTCCTGATAAGGTAGAAATTTTAAAACATTATACTGGTAAAGTTCCCATTTTTGACAATTTTGGAATAGACCGCCAAATAAAATCTTTGTTTGGCAAAACGGTTTATATGAAAAGTGGTGCGTACTTAGTTGTAGAACATACTGAAGCATTACACGTATTTGACGTGAATAGCGGGAATAGAGCCAAGAGCGATCGGTCTCAAGAAGAAAATGCCCTAGAAGTTAATTTAGAAGCTGCAGCAGAAGTTGCGCGTCAATTAAGATTAAGAGATATGGGTGGTATTATTGTGGTTGATTTTATTGATTTACATAATCCCGAAAACAGAAAACAACTGTTTGACAAGTTAAAAGAAGAGATGAAATCGGATAGAGCGCGTCATAACATTCTACCACCTAGTAAATTTGGTTTAATCCAAATTACACGTCAACGTCTTCGACCAGAAGTTAATGTTGAAGTTCTTGAAACATGTACCAGTTGCAATGGAAGCGGAAAAGTTCAACCAACAATTTTATTTGTTGATCAAATTCAAAACGCATTAAGATTTATTATTAAAGAACAAAATGCTAAAATAATTACGTTATCTGTTCATCCATATATTGAAGGTTATTTGAAGCGAGGAGGTTTGTTTAGAAGTATACAATGGAAATTGTTTTTTGAAACCAAACAATGGATTAAAATCATCAGCTCCGATAGTTATTCATTTATGGAATACCATTTCTTTAATAAAGAACTAGATGAAATTATCGTGTAACTTAACTATTCGATTATTTGATTAAAGCGGAACGCGCTTGGATTGACAGGGTGATCGAAAGCAAATTAGACTAATGCAAAGGAGTTAGTTAATTTCATGACTGCTATATTTGCAAAACTTCGTGTCATTTGTTTGTAGCTCATTAAAAAAAATTACCTTCGACACAAATATTTTGGATTGTTCTCGACTTAGCTCGAACTGACATTCTTTTTGACTTTTGACTCACACTTGATAAATTCGCTTGACATCATAAAAAAAACAATGAAAGTTAGACTCAAAAAAATCCTTTTAATCCTTACATCAAATCAGTGGATTATGATTGGGATACTTTTCCTAATTTCTATTTTGATATCAATTCAAAATATAAGTCTTGGTGTAGATAACTTCTGGGGCGGACAACATACTCATTATAATAACTTTTTGATTTTTAAAAATTCATTTGCTCATTTGGTTGAAAATAAAAATTTATATGAATATTATTTAAATGAATATGCTGACCTTTATAAGTATAGTCCGACTTTTGCACTGATGATGGCTGCCTTCTGCCATCTACCTGACGCCTTGGGACTTATTATTTGGAATTCACTAAATGTATTTGTTTTGTATTTCGCTATTTATTTGATAAAATCGCTTGACCCATCAAAAAAAACTATTTTAATCTTGTGTCTTCTGTTTGAGTTGATATTATCAACACTAAACTCACAGAGCAATTGTATATTGGCAGGTTTGACCGTAATGGCTTTTAATATGTTAGAAAAAGGAAAAAACACACAAGCCACACTTTTTATTGTTTTAGGCGCTTTTATTAAAATATATTCAATTGTTGGTTGTCTTTTATTTTTGCTTTATCCCAACAAAATTAAGTCTTTCCTCTCCTTATCAGGTTGGCTTTTATGTTTCTTTTTGCTTCCTTTATTGGTTATTAATTTTTCTGAGCTCATTTGGCAATATAAAAATTGGTATGTCTTACTAAAGGCAGACCAAAATGAATCCATTGGAATGAGTTTTTTCGCATACACGAAATTTGTTTTGCCTCTAAATTCTTTCAAATCAATAACTCTATCACTTGGCACGTTAATTCTTTTAACACCATTATTAAAATTTAAATCATTCGCAATCCAAAACTTCAGATTACAATACATGACTTTAATATTAATTTGGATGGTTGTGTTTAACTATAAAGCAGAATCTCCAACTTATGTGATTGCGATGGCAGGAATTGGAATTTGGTTTTTCGCGTCAAAACAATCAAAAATTAATACGATTCTAACAGTATTGACTTTGCTTTTCACATCAATTTGGTTTACTGATGTCGTTCCGAGTTCAGTTAAAAATGAATTCATTGACATAAAATTCATCAAATCTTTCTTTCCTATCGTCATTCTTTTTAAGTTATACTTTGACTTTGCTTTCAATAACAAATACCAAGAAAAAGATTCGACTAATCAAAATGTGTTGAACAGTCTATAATATTTAAGGGATTTTAATTCTGACTCAAATTGATATTTAAAAGGGTCAGTGATAAAAGTTGGGGATAAGCCTTTTAAGCAAATAATTTATATAGCCTAAAAAGGAAGAATTTAATATCTGTAACACCTCTTAAATTAGCTCTAAAGTTTTTTATTTTTGAGTTAAAAGATTCTGCATTTGCG
>JBKDJY010000005.1:0-32694 GCA_046345275.1 Bacteroidota bacterium | reverse complement strand
TCTGCAATATCTGCAACTGCCAGAAAGTTGGCAGTAATTATTTGGAATATGGTTGTAAAAGGAACTCAATATGTACCCTTAACAGAGTATCAATTTGTAGATCAAAAACGCAAAAAAATTACTGCAATGAAAAGATTAATTTCTAAATTTGATATAACAACTAATGACCTTAACTTGCAACTGTAAATCAGTATGTTAGGAAACGTTAGTCATAAGGCGTAAAGACAGACTACGATAAATTGACGACATGAATAAATCAGATTGGATAGCATTAGGAGCATTATTAGTTGCATTCGTGGGACTTATTCCGCAATTCTACCAAGCCTTTTCAAAAAAGCCAAAAAAGAAAAAAACTACATCGGCAAATAAAGTCCCACTAGGCAAATCAAATGAGACACCGACACTTGAAACTTCCAAAGACGACATAACCAAAAGAGAACCACAACCTCCAATGATTCGGATTTTGGTTTTCCTTGTAACGGCAATAATTATCGGACTCATTGAATTAATAATTTTTAGTGCTATTGCACATTATTTTGGCGTTAAAGTCGACCTAAATACAATGACCCTTTTATGGAAAATTGTTTTTTATTCATTGTTCGTTATTCCAGGTATTTTATTTGTATATGCTTTTTTAGTGTTTACAACAATGTTTGACGATTAAGAAAAAACAAATGGCAAGAAAAAAAGCAAATAGCGACCTCCCATCTTTTGACGAATTAATTATTCCGACAGTAAAGGCACTTCAAGCACTTGGCGGCTCAGGTACAGTTGAAGAAATTAATAATAAAGTTTACGAAATCGCAGAAATTCCTGACGAGGTTTTGGCAATTCCACACGGTGACGAAGAAGGAACTACAATTGAAGTTGACTATAGACTTGCATGGAGTAGAACTTATCTGAAAAAATTCGGACTTCTTGAAAATTCTTCTCGTGGAATTTGGGCACTAACTAAATCAGACATAGACGTTTCAAAACTTGACTACATTGAAATCGTTCGAACAGTTAGAGAGCAAGCCAAGCCGACTATTCCAAAAACGAAAACAATTAAAGAAACTGAAGAAGCAATTGAACAAGAAATTACCGAAGAAGTAAATAACTCAGAAGAGTGGAAAGAAAAATTATTAAATGTTTTATATAATATAAAACCTGCCGCTTTTGAAAGGTTATCGCAAAGACTTTTAAGAGAAAGCGGTTTTTTCCAAGTTGAAGTAACTGGAAAAGCTGGTGACGGTGGAATTGATGGAAAAGGAATTGTGCGAGTAAATGGTCTTCTAAGTTTTTATGTTATTTTTCAATGCAAACGCTATAAAGGTTCTGTGACACCTAAAGACGTAAGAGAATTTAGAGGCGCAATGATTGGCAGAGATGTGAAAGGATTATTTATTACAACAGGGACATTTACGAAAGAAGCAATCAAAGAAGCAACCCGAGACGGTGCACCACCAATCGACTTAATAGACGGTAATCTTCTTTGCGACAAATTAAAGGAGTTGAATTTAGGAGTTGAAACAAAATTAACTGAGACAGTAGAAATAAAAAACGAATGGTTAAATAATCTGTAAAACGCCCAGCTTATAACAGCAAGCAAGCACAATTTGCGCAGACGAGGTAATAGCTTTTGCAAAATTTTCGGCAGACAATTTTTTCATTTTTGCAAAAGCAACAAACATTAGTATCTTTAAACAAACATTTCGGTAGATACTGTTTCAAACTGCAAACTGTGCCTGCTTGCAAACCGTTATGCCTCACCCTAAAATAGAGCCTCAAAATAGATATACTTCTAAAAAAAAGAATCTTGAATGCTAATTTGTAAAAAAGCAGTTTATAAAAGCTAAATTTGCAAAACAGAATTAATAAACAAAATGTCACAATTTATAACTTTAAATACAATAATTGGTAATGGGAAATCTTATCAAGTTCCTATTTACCAAAGAGATTACTCTTGGGATAAAGACGATTGGGAAGATTTATGGAATGACATTGCTGAAATACCCTTAGATAAAACTCATTATTTAGGATATTTAGTTCTACAACCTATAAAAGAAGTTGAAGAGTCTTTTTGGATTATTGATGGACAGCAGAGGTTAACTACATTATCAATTTTAGCACTAGCAATAACCGCTTTATTGAAAAAATGGGAAGAACAAAATTTTGAAGAAAAAGAGAATAAAATTAGGAGAGAAAAACTTACAGAAAGATATTTAGGCAATTATTTGTTATCAAAATTTGCTTTAGATCCTAAAATTAAACTTAATAGAAACAATGACGATTTTTATAAAAGTTGGTTATTAAGTCTAAGACAACCTAAAGTTTTATCTAAATTAAAACCTTCTGAAAGATTGCTTCAAAAATCATTCAATTATTTTTTGAGTGAACTTGAAAAAAAGTTTGGAGAAAAAAAATCTGGTGCTGAATTATCTGATTTTCTTGAGAAAATAATTGGCAATGGCATAGTCTTCACTCAAATTGTTGTAAATAATGATCTAGATGCATTTAAAGTTTTTGAGACCTTAAATGCCAGAGGTGTGAAACTATCTACAGCAGATTTGCTAAAAAACTATTTATTTAAATTAACGCATCAGTTGGGAAATATAGATTTAGATGAAGCTGAGCGGCGCTGGCAGAATATTACAAATACAATTCAATCAAATGATATAACTACTTTTATTAGACATTTTTGGAATTGCAAATATAAAATTGAGAGACAACCAACATTATTTAAAGCAATAAAAAGAGAAATTAGTTCTGCAGAACTTGCTTTTGAATTTTTAAATGAATTAGAAGAATCAAGCAACTATTATACAGCTTTTAATAACCCAAATGATGAATTATGGGATAATGAAGAAAAAGCTTCATTAAAACTAATTGACTTACTCAATGTTAGTACCTGTTATTCTATTATGTTAAGTGCTTTAAAGTATTTACCAAGAACTGAATTTAAAGTTTTAATTAGAGAACTAGGTATTATAACATTTAGATATAATTTGAGTGATTTAAATCCTAATGAAGCGGAACGTATTTTTAGCAAAGTTGCGAACGAGGTTGCGAATAAAAGTATCACTAATGCTAAAGACGCTATTTTAGCACTAAAATCTATTTATGTTATTGATGACAATTTTGAACAAGTGTTTTCAACCTTAAGTATTAATACAAGACGAAAAAAAGATTTAGTAAAGTATTTACTTGTAAAATTTGAAAATCAAATTTCTAACAAAGACTATCAGCCAGAAGAAGCGATTGCAACAATTGAGCATATTCTACCCGAAAATCCAGGAAGCACGTGGGAGGAGAATTTCCCAACAGACATTCAAGAAGAATATATATATAGATTAGGCAATTATAGTTTACTTGAAGCCAGTATCAACAATAAATTGGATAACAATATGCCTTTTGCAGAAAAATTAATAAAATATAAAACCTCAGGTTACAAACTAAGTAATGAATATTGTAATTACGAAAAATTTACTTCAAAAGAAATTTCCCTTAGACAAGATAAAATGGCTAAAATAGCAAAGGGTATTTGGAAAAGTTCCTTTATTTTGCCAAATACATAATTCTTAAAATAAGTAAAAAACGTCTGGTAACAGCGCTATTTTTCAAAGTCCAGATTAGTTGGTTCGTCCACGGTTGGAAATTTTTTTGCAGTTAACGAACTTGTTGATGGAGCAAAGTCAGAAACTATTTTAAAAGTTATGTTGTCAAACCAGATTTGACCTGTACCGACTAATAATGCACCATATGCAATTAAAGAAGCATTGTTAGGAACATCTAAAATAATTTCATACTCAGTCCAATTTGTTGAACCTTTTATTGGCCTGTCACTCATATTGTCAAATGAAAGAGGTTGATTTGAGCCTGCTTGGTCAACACGCAACCAAAGTCCAGCCCAGTTTTTAACGTTTTCAGTTTTTACAAATGCAGTCATCTTAATTCGTTTACCAAGATACTTGTCAGGGACACATTGTTGCATGAGTGTTCCAAAACCATCAATTTTTTTGTCAATGGATTTTATTGTCGCTGCATTTTTTCCGTTTTGTCCAGCACCTTTTTCTATTCCCATTTCGTAACTATTTGGGATGTTACCAGCATTGAACCAAGCAGTGGGTGTGTCAAAAGAGAATAATGCAAAAGTTAGTCCAACAAGAAAAGAATTTCTTAGAAAAGATTTTTTCATAGTAATAGTTTTTAAGGTTAGTGAATATTATAATGTCAAAGTCTAAAAAAGTGACAATGTCTTTTTTCAGCAGACCCTAAATAAAACTTCATCATAAACTTATCATCAATCACTTTTCTAAAAAAGTAAATTCATTCTTTATCGATTGAAAGTTTAAAAAAAGTTTGTCAAAAATTATTCAAATAAATCAGTTGATAGGTATTTATCTCCACGGTCGCAAATGATGCAGACCACAACCCCTTCCGTTAAATTTTGAATTAGCTTCAAGCCAATTGCTACAGCACCTCCACTGCTCATTCCAGCAAAAACACCTTCTTCAATTGCCAATCGTTTGGACATAATTTTTGCCTCTTCTTCTGAAACTTCCATGATTGTATCAACCCGCTTCGGATCAAATATTTTGGGTAAATATTCTGTTGGCCATTTCCGAATACCAGGTATTTTTGCGCCATCTTTTGGTTGCGCACCTATAATTTGAATTTGAGGATTTTTTTCTTTTAAATACCTCGAAACCCCCATGATTGTTCCAGTTGTACCCATGGCAGAAATAAAATGAGTTATTTTTCCGTTCGTATCTTTATATATTTCTGGCCCAGTAGTGTTATAATGCATGTTAGGATTATCATGATTCGCAAATTGATTCAACATTAAATAGCCACCATCTTTTAATTTTTGATGTGCATAATCAATTGCTCCTTCCATTCCAAAGGCTTCTGAAGTTAGTGTAACTGATGCGCCAAAAGCTTTCATTGTTAATACCCTTTCCCTTGTGGCATTATCTGGCATCACTAATTCAATATCTACCTTCATTAATCTAGCAATCATCGCCAAAGCAATTCCAGTATTTCCACTGGTTGCTTCAATTAATTTCATTCCTGGTTTAATATCACCCCTATCAATGGCGCCTTTTATCAAACCATACGCAGCTCTGTCTTTTACACTGCCACCGGGATTATGACCTTCTAGCTTTGCTAAGAGCTTTACATTCTTATTTTTATTAAGAACATTTAACTCTACCAAAGGTGTATTACCAATAAAATATAAAAGAGTAGCCATAATTTATTATGAATGTTCAACATTTAATTGAGGTTTATGATAGACAGTTGTATATGATGTTACACTTTCTGTTAACCAAACGTTTCCTCCAATAATCGAATGATGCCCAATAACGGTTTGTCCTCCAAGAATAGTAGCACCTGCATATATAACCACGTTATCTTCAATTGTTGGATGACGCTTTGTTTCAGCCATATTTTTATTGACGCTTAATGCTCCAAGTGTAACGCCTTGGTATAACTTTACATGATTCCCGATAATTGTTGTTTCTCCAATAACAACACCTGTTCCATGATCTATAAAAAAACTTTGTCCGATTTTAGCAGCTGGATGTATGTCAATACCAGTTTTGCTATGTCCAATTTCAGTTAAGATACGAGGGATAAAAGGAACTTTTAATTGATGCAATAAATTAGCAATTCGATAAATGGATATGGCATAAAATCCAGGATAAGAACGAATCACTTCATCTCGGTTTTTGGCTGCAGGATCGCCTTCTTCAATTGCCACTGCATCTTTTAATAACAATTGATACAAATTTGAAAGTTCATTATAAAACGAATTAATGACTTGTTCTGTTTCTTCTTCCATAAAGGATTCAACAAATAATAAGGCATTCAACAATTGTTGTTTACTTTTAAAAAATTCAGAACTTAATTCATCTTTGCTTGGAAAAGCCTTATCACAATAGGCTGGAAATAGAACAGATAAAATTGTATCTATAAAATCCTGCACCAAAAATGGGGAAGGTAAATTCGTTTTATTGCTATGTGCATCAAAAAGTTCGTTAATAAATTCTTTATCTGTCATAATCATTAATCTATCGTACCTGCAGCAATGGTATTGTTTGTGTTTTCGTTTATCAAAATAAATGAACCTGAGTTCCTATTTTGAAAATAGCTATCAAAACTAATGGGATCTGCTGTTTTAATAACCACTTTACAAATATCATTTAACTTCATTGCGCCATCACTTTCCAATGGTTTAAATGAATGAATATCAATTTTACTAATCACTTCTTTAACTACAGCTTTTGTTCTAAAAGAATTTTGCTGCAATAATATTTTTTGCCCTGGAATATATGAGGCATTGTCCATCCAACAAATCGTTGCCGTTAATTCTTTTTGTGTTTGGGGTAAATGTTCGCTTGGAACAATTGAATCTCCTCTGCTAATATCTACATCATCAACTAAGTGAAGAATAACTGGTGTATTGTTTTCAGCGAATTCTACTTCTTTTTGATTGACTTCAATTTTATCGATTTTTGTTTTAATACCTAAAGGTAATACCGTCACATCTTGCCCTTTCCTATATTCGCCGCTAACAACACGTCCAGCAAATCCTCTATAATCATGCAATTCATTCGTTTGTGGCCGAATAACATATTGAACTTGAAAGCGAGAAATTTCTGTTTTCTTGGTTTCAGCAATCTCAACGGTTTCTAAAAAATCTAATAACGGTTTTCCTTTATACCAAGACATTTTTTTAGATTTAGTAACAATATTATCTCCTGTTAAGGCGCTTACTGGAATGAAAGCAATATCTTTCAAATCCAATTGTTTGGAAAAGGCTAAATAATCTTCTTCAATTTGTTTATACTTTTCTTCAGAAAAATCAATTAAGTCCATCTTATTGATACAAACCAACACATAAGGAATTCCTAATATCGCCGAAATAATTGTATGACGTTTGGTTTGATCTCTGATGCCATTTCTTGCATCTATTAATATAATTGCCAAGTCTGCGTTAGAGGCTCCAGTAAACATATTACGTGTGTATTGAATGTGTCCTGGAGTATCTGCTATAATAAATTTACGTTTATCAGTAGCAAAATATTTATAGGCCACATCAATTGTAATGCCTTGCTCTCGCTCTGCTCTTAAACCATCCGTTAATAGAGCCAAATCAATTTCTGAATTTGCTCCAGTTGTTTTACTTTGCCGTGTTAAGGTTTCAATAATATCTGTGGAGATTGAATTGCTATCATATAATAAACGTCCGATTAGCGTGCTTTTACCATCATCTACATTTCCTGCTGTAAAAAATCTTAATAGTTCCATTTTAACAATCTTGTTTAATTTTAATAACATCTCCCGTCTTGCGGACACCCCCTTCAAAGTGGAAAAACTAAAAGTATCCTCCTTTTTTTCTGTCTTCCATCGCTGCTTCGCTTACTCTATCATCCATGCGTGTGGCGCCGCGCTCACTGATTTTAGCACTTTTTAATTCGGTTATGATATCATCAACAGAATATGCTTCGCTTTCAACTGCGGCTGTACATGTCATATCGCCAACAGTTCGGTAACGTACTTTTTTTGTAACAATGATATCAGAGTCTTGGCGCTCAACAAATTCATTTGTATTCATTAACTGCCCGTTTTCAGTTAAGATGCATTCTCTTTCATGGGTAAAATAGATGGATGGTAATTCTATTTTTTCTCTTTTAATGTAATTCCAAACATCTAACTCTGTCCAATTACTAATAGGAAATACACGTACATTTTCACCTTTATTTATTTTACCATTATAAATATTCCACAATTCAGGTCTTTGCATTTTTGGATCCCATTGACCAAATTCATCACGTACAGAAAATATTCTTTCTTTTGCTCTTGCTTTTTCCTCGTCCCTGCGAGCACCGCCAATACAAGCATCAAACTCAAATTCTTCAATCACATCTAATAAAGTATATGTTTGAAGCCCATTTCTACTTGGAAATTTACCTTTACCGTCTTGTAGTTTTTTTTCTTTAATGGTATCAACAACATAACGAACAATTAATTTTTCATTTATTTTTTTTGCTAAATTATCTCTGTAAGTTATTGCTTCTAGAAAATTATGCCCTGTGTCGATATGAACCAATGGGAATGGGAATTTACCAGGCCTAAATGCTTTTAATGCTAAATGAACCAAGCAAATGCTATCCTTTCCCCCACTAAAAAGTAATGCGGGTCTATCAAACTGTCCAGCTACTTCACGCAGAATATAAATTGCTTCTGCTTCTAATTCATCTAAATAATCTTTTTTACTCATTGTTGATTCTTATAATTTAATGCTTACCTCTAATTCTTATCCGTGCAATCCACATTCTTTTTTATTATTATCTTCCCACCACCATCTTCCTGCTCTAAAATCTTCTCCTTCTTTAATGGCTCTGGTGCATGGCGCGCAGCCAATGCTTACAAAGCCCTTATCATGCAAACTATTATAAGGAATATTATGTTTGAAAATATAGGCTTTTACTTCTTCTAAAGTCCAACCGATGATGGGATGAAATTTAATTATTTGGTTAGCTTCATCCCACTCTAAATTAGAAATGTGGTTCCGGTCTGCAGATTGTTCAGCTCTTATTCCTGTTACCCAAATCTTTTTATTTTTTAATGCTCGTTTCAAAGGTTCTACTTTTCTAATGTGGCAGCATTCTTTTCTATTTTCGATGCTTTCATAAAAACTAATAGGTCCTTTTTCTGTTACTAATTTTTCTAACGACTCTGTTTGTGGATACATCACTTTAATTGGTGTTTTGTATCTATCTAACGTGCTATTAAGCACAGAATATGTTTCGTTAAAAAGTCTTCCTGTATCTAATGTAAATATTTCAATTGGCAATTTATTTGAAAATATAAAATGAGAAATTACTTGATCTTCATAACCTAAACTGGTTGAAAAAACTACCTCGCCTTCATATGCCTTTGCCAAAAGAGAAAGTGACTCTTCTGGTGATTTATTTTTTATTAGCTCTTGTATTTGTTTCATTTGTTATTCCTTAATTATCGCTGGTATATGTTGATTTATTTTATGCTTAAACTTTCATTCTTAAACATTACCCAACGCTTGTAATAAATCATCTAATATATCTTGTTTATTTTCTAAACCAATAGAAATGCGAACCAACCCAGGCGTAATTCCTACTAATAATCTTTCCTCTTCACTTAACTTACAATGCGTTGAAGATGATGGATGCGTTGCAATGCTTCTTGCATCGCCCAAATTCGGAGAAATTTTAATCATCTGAAGTTTGTCCAAAAATTGTTTTGCCGCTTCATAACCTCCTTTTACAGTAATAGTAATAAGGCCACCACCAGCAATCATTTGCTTTTTAGCAATATGATAATGTGGATGTGATTGTAAAAATGGGTAGGATACATTTTCTAATTTAGGATGTTCTTCTAATTTTTGTGCAACGTATAGTGCATTTTCGCAATGCCTATCCATGCGTAGTGCCAATGTTTCTAAGCTCTTGCTTAATACCCATGCGTTAAAAGGACTCAATGAAGGGCCAGTTAATCTTCCAAATAAATAGATATCATGAATTAATTCTTTTTTTCCAACCACAATACCACCCAATACGCGACCTTGGCCATCCATATATTTAGTAGCAGAATGAATGACTAAATCAGCGCCAAATTTTATTGGTTGTTGCAAATATGGGGTTGCAAAACAATTGTCCACGATTAATATTATTTGATGTTTTTTAGCAACTGCTGCTACTAATTCTAAATCTATTAAATCAATTGCTGGATTAGTGGGTGTTTCTAAATAAATAAATTTGGTTTCTGGTTTAATTAATTTTTCTATTTCAGAAACATTCATCGTATTGAAATATGAATGAGAAATATTCCATTTGGGAAAATATTTCGTGAAGATGGCGTGTGTTGCACCAAATACAGATGAGCAAGATATGACATGGTCTCCTGACTTGAGTATAGCCATGAAGGTTGTGAAAATTGCTGCCATTCCAGATGCTGTAGAAAAACCAGCCTCTGCGCCTTCTAACAAACATACTTTATTTATAAACTCATTGGTGTTAGGATTAACGTATCGGGAATAAATAAAATCATCTGATTCATCATTAAATGCAGCACGCATTTCTTCAGCAGTTTCAAATACAAAACTTGAAGTTAAAAACAAAGGCGAAGAATGCTCATTATAATTCGTACGATCTAATTGCGCTCTGATGGCTTTTGTTTCAAATTTTTTATTGTTCATAGGTGCTGTTATTTTTTTATTGTCTTTTGAATATATCAGATCTATCAATTTTCCTTAAAAAATGTTTGCTAAACATTTGTCTAAATCAACGTTTTGCTTATTTGGCGAATAACAATTTCTTCGACTCAATTTACTGTTACTCTGTGATTAATTTTTGCTGTTGGTTCTAATGTCTTGGTAACAGAACAATATTTTTCCATCGAAAGCTTCACGGCACGTTCTGCTTTAAGCAAATCAATTTTTCCCTTCAATATAAAATGAACATCAATGGTTCGATATAAAGAAACTTCTTCCCCTTCATTTTTTATTCTTTCTCCATCAACTTCAATGTCGAATGATTCAATTTCTTGTTTTTGTTTCTTTAAAATCAAGATGATGTCAATTGCAGCACATCCTCCTAAAGCCGCTAACAGCAATTGCATTGGACGCATTCCTTTATCATGTCCACCTATATCAGGCGAGGCATCTATTGAAATTGTATTGCCATTTTCATTACTAGCTTCAAAATTAAAATTTTGATCTAGCCTTTTTAAATTAATTTTCATAATGTTCCATTTAGCAAAGATGACGAATTTTAAAACTCATTTACGCCATTTACGGTCGTATATTTCATTGTATATTTTACCCCTGGGTTGATATATTTATAGGCACTATGACTCATTAAAGCTGCTTCATGAAATCCACATAAAATTAATTTTAATTTATTTTTGTAGGTGTTGATATCGCCTATTGCATATACACCTTCAATGTTGGTTGAATAATCATCTGTGTTTACTTCTATGGCATTTTTATCAATATTCAATCCAAAGTTTTCTATTGGCCCTAATTTTGGGCTTAAACCAAATAATGGAATGAGGTTATCTGCAATAATGGTTCGCTCTTCTTTAGTTTTTGAATTAACTACTTCAACTGATTGTAAAACTGAATCTCCGTGTGCCTTGGTAACATTTGAATTCAGAAGCAATTCTATTTTTCCTTCCTCAGCTAATTTCATTACTTTATTAACGCTATCTGGCGCACCTCTAAACGATTCGCTGCGGTGTATTAAAGTTACTCTTTTAGAAACGTTTGCTAAAAAGATGGTCCAATCTAGCGCACTGTCACCACCTCCAGAAATTACAATATTTTTATTGCGATATGCTTCAGGGTCTAGTACCATATAACTCACCCCTTTTCCATTTTCAAATTTTGATAAATTTTCCACGTCTGGTTTGCGAGGTTCAAAACAGCCCAATCCTCCAGCAATTACAACGACTTTGGAGCTTATCTTAGTTCCCATATTGGTTGTTAAAATAAAATCACGATCTCCTAATTTTTCTAAAGCTTCTATGCGTTCGCCCAACGTATAAGATGGGTTAAAAGGTTCAGCTTGTTTAATTAAATTATCTACTAATTCTTGGGCTAAAACAGTTGGAAAACCTGGTATGTCATAGATTGGTTTCTTTGGATATATTTCTGATAATTGGCCTCCTATTTGTGGCAAATAATCAATGAGGTGACAGCGCATTTTTAAAAGTCCTGCTTCAAAAATTGCAAATAATCCTACTGGTCCTGCGCCTATGATGGCGATGTCTGTTTTTATCATGCTTTAAAAAAATAATCGATTTAAACTTTTTATTACTAATACCATTCCCACTAAAATCATCATTGAATTTATTAAAATTTTATTTGAGCTATAAAGCACTATTGACGAAGCAATCAATCCAGCTAATATTAAACCTAACATGGCTACAAAGCTACTAGGAATAAATAAACTCTTAAGTAATTCAATGCTAACATTGCTAACTTTTAAATTCATGAAACTTGAAACTCTTTTAGTAAATAATTTAAAAATATTTATTCCAATAAAAGATGAAGTTGGTGTGATGCTAAAGAATAATATTGCTGTTGAAGCTTTAACCCCATCTGCTATTCTTATTGAACTACAAGGCATTTGAACTTTATAGCTTGTTAAAATTTTCAGAAAAAAATCATCAATGTGTGGTTCTTTCAATTGACAAAAATAACTGCGTAAAATAGATGGTGGAAAATAATAGCAGAGCAAATAACCTAAAGCAAAAATGATTGGGATTGAAAAACTAATCATCAAAATTCTTTTTTTATCACTCGCTGGTTCTTTTAGTTTTTCTGGCTTTGAGGCCAATACTGAAGTAATTGAATTTAGTTGAATAACTTTTTCTGTGAAATCTCCAGATAAATAACTTCGCACTTTGGTCAAATTATCAAGAGATTCATTAATTTCAAGAGGAAATGATTCTTCAAACGTTTCTCTGATTCGTTTAGCTAAAGTTGGCGATTTGCCATTTGTAGATATTGCGATTTTTACATTTCCTTTTTGTACAATAGATCCCAAATAAAAATCACATTGATCTGGTGTGTCTGCAACGTTTGCCAAAATATGTTTTTGATTTGCCAAGCGTTTTATTTCTAAACTTGTTTCTTTATTATTTACAGCAACAATAACGATGTCAACACCATTTAAATCTGTTTCTATAAATGAACGCTGAAGTATTGTAATATTTGAATAATGAGCTTGCAATTCTTTAATCTCTTCTGAAACATAAGTAGCAACTAATGTGATTTTAGTTGCAGGACTATTATTTAAAACAGCTGTAATTTTTTCTAAACCAATTTTTCCACCACCAACAATGAGTAAATGTAAATTTTGGAGTTTTAAAAAAACAGGAAATAAGTTGTTCTTTACATCAGTTGACATTTTCTTCTTTTCTAACATCTATTAGATTACACTTTGGTTATGATATTGTCAAGTAAAGAGAATTGACAGTAAAATAAGGCGCAATATAAATAAGAATAATTATTTTATTTTGGATTAATGACTTAATAAACTGTATTGTGATAAAACTTCCGAAAAAAGTTGATGTTGCTTTACCACTTCACCAATAATAATAACAGCAGGTGCTTTAATTTGATTTTTGGCTGCAATTTCTACAATGCTATCAATGGTTCCTAAAGCAGTTTTTTCAGATGGCAAAGAACCATCTTGAATCAAGGCTATGGCCATATTCTCTTTACCTTCTTTACAAAAAATTTCAGTTATTTCTTTCAATTTTCCTAAACCCATTAATATAATAACTGTGGCATTAGTTTTAGCTGCCGCTAAAACATCATCTGATAATAGATTGTCTTTTGTAGTGCCAGTTATAACCCAAAAACTTTCGCTGGCACCACGGTGTGTAACAGGTATTCCCGCCAAAGCCGGAACACTTATGGAACTTGATATGCCAGGGATTACAGATGTTTCGATATTAAAAATATTTGCATAATTTATTTCCTCTTGTCCTCTTCCAAAAACAAAAGAATCGCCTCCTTTTAAGCGAACAACGTGCCCGTGAGAACGAGCCATATCAACTATCAAGTTATTAATTTGATCTTGTGTATAAGCATGTTGATGGTTTCGTTTACCAACATAAATTTTTATAGCTTCTTGTGGAGCAAACTCTAATAATGCTTTATTTACCAATGCATCATATAAAACAACATGAGCTGTCTTTAAAGCATTTAAACCTTTTACTGTAATTAAATCTACATCGCCAGGTCCTGCACCTACTAAGGTTATTTTTGGATTAATTATTTTCATTTTGATGATTGTTTATTAAATTGCTTTTAATTGAGATTCTCTATAAACTTTAACTTGATTTAAAAAAGTTTGCGCTTGGTTAAAATAACTCTCTGAAAATGTCTGTGAAGGCTCATTTTTATTAATTTGAAGAATCAAATCTTTAAAGCTAGAGTCGAAATTAATTAAGCCAGGCTCAACAAAATGTTTATCAAAATCTGCAATTAATGTATGATGCGTGTTAACGTGCACATCTTTATCTAATAATAAACCTTTTGCTGCACTGATAAAAGAGGCATAAGTATAATAAATGCTATCACCAAATTGCTTATTCTCATGGGCTTCTGCGCTCCATTCCAATTTTTCTTCAGCTTCAAAAAATAAAGTAGAAACTAAATCAATAATCACACTTGCACATTCACCGACCCCAATGGCGGTTACAAATTTTTCGTCTGAGCCCCAATCCAAATACTCGGTTGGTGTTAAAGAAGAGTTATCACCTAAAGGTTTTAGTAATTGATAAAAATAATCTTTGCCTTGCTTGTCATAATAAGAATTAAAATATTCACCTTCCACGGCATTTTTTTCAAAATCATTAAAAAGTGTTCTTAAAACATCTGGCGCTCGTTTACTTGCAACTTTTATTATTTTTTCAGAAATCCTTCCTTCGCCATTACCTATGGTTCCTCCACCAAGCAATACTTGTAAGGCAGGTATCACATTTTGTCCAACCTTAAAAGAGCTACCATGAAATCCTATTTGAGCCAAACTATGTTGCCCACAAGCATTCATACATCCGCTAATTTTAATTTTGATGTCGTGGTTATAAACTAAATCCGGAAACTCATTATAAATTACTTTTTCTAATTCTACTGAAACATTGGTACTATTTGAGATTGCTAAATTACAGGTATCTGTTCCTGGGCAAGCTGTTATATCTCCTACCGAATCAAATCCTGGAGTGGCTAAATCCAATTTTTTTAATTCATGAAATAAAAAAGGTAAAGCGTCTTTAGTCACATACTTTAATAAAAACCCTTGATTTACTGTGATTCTGATATCATCAGATGCAGCGTAATTTGCAATAACTTCAGCGAATTGGTAGGCTTTATGTGAAGAAATATTTCCTAAAATAATTTTCACATACACTCCAAAATATCCTTCTTGCTTTTGCTTGAATGTATTGGTGTCTAACCAAACCTGATATTCTTTTTTATCAATTTCGGGTAATGGGTTTGTTTTTTTAAATGTTAATTGAGGTTTTACTTCAGCTGAATTTGCATCTATTTCAAAAACTTTATTTAAAATGGCTTTATTTTCTTCTTCAATTAATTTCAAAAAATCTGGAACGCCAATTTTATTAATTAAATATTTGATACGCGCTTTATGACGGCTTACCCTTTCTCCATATCTATCAAACACTCTGATACTAGCTTCAATAAAGGGAATCAAAAGATTAGTTGGCAAAAACTCATAAGCTGTTTGTGCCAAAAATGCTTGTGCGCCGAGTCCACCACCAATTAATACTTTAAAACCTCTTTCTTTTTTAGCGTTGATTTTTGGGATAAAGCCAAAATCATGGATGTATGTAAAAGCATTGTCTTTGTCATTATTTGAGAATGCAATTTTTATTTTACGGCCTAACTCCTGCCCAAATGGTTTTCTTAAAAAATAACTGAATACAGAGTGAGCATAAGGAGAAACATCAAACAATTCATTGGGATCAATACCCGCTTCTGCTGAAGCAGTAACATTTCTAACAGTATTACCGCATGCTTCACGCAAAGTAATATCATCTTGCTCTAATTTAGCCCATAACTCAGGTGTTCTTTCTAAACTCACATAGTGTATTTGGATATCTTGCCTGGTTGTTAAATGTAAATTACCATTAGAATATTCGTCACTAATTTTCGCTATTCGTACCAATTGTTGAGTCGAAATTTTTCCATAAGGTAATTTTATACGAATCATTTGAACGCCTTGTTGACGCTGACCATATACTCCTCGAGCTAAACGAAGGCTTCTAAATTTTTCTTCATCTAATTGCCCATCTCTAAAAGCCCTGATTTTTTTATCTAATTCAATGATATCTTTTTCAACTAGGACTTTCCCTGAGTGATGAATTAATTCTAATTCTGTTCTGAAACTTTGCATACTATTTATTTTGTTGCATTATATAATTTGTACCATTCCTCATTACTCAATTTTATGGTGTAAGAACTTGCTGCATTCTTAATCCGCTTTTTATCAGGGCTTCCAATAATAGGAAAAGCCCCTAACTTGAATAACCATGCTACCGCAACTTGCTCAATATTAGCAGCATGTTTCTTGGCAATTTCTGTTAATACTTTTCTTACTTTTATCGCTTTAGCGTCTTTTCCATTTAATATGCGACCACCTGCCAAAGGCGCATAAGCCATTGGTTTACTAAATTGTTCTTTAATAAAATCCAAACGACCATCATCTATGGCGAAACTTTGTAACAAGTTTAATTCTATGTGATTTGTAACAATTGGTTGCGTTAAATTTGAAGCTAAAGTACGGTGCTGAAATACATTAAAATTTGAAACGCCAATATTTTTAATTTTACCACTTCGTAATAATTTGATTAGAGCTGAAGCCGTTTCTTCAACCGCATACAATGGATCATAATGCTCTAACAAAAAGATGTCGATATAATCTGTATTCAAACGTTTTAAAGAATCTTCAACACTTTTTGTAATATATTCTGGACTTAAATCATAATATTCACCTTTTGAATGTTTATCTGAAAACTGTCTGATACCTGCTTTGGTAGAAATGATAATGTTTTCGCGTTTAATAGAACTTTGAGAAATAGCCTTGCCGAATAATTCTTCAATTTTTCCATTACTGTAATTATTGCTATGATCGAAGGTATTAACACCTAATTCCAAATTGTAATGAATAATATCTTCAATTTTTTTTTGAGACAATAAAGAAGACGTATTCCATCTCCAAAATCCGTAAATAGCTGCGGATACCTCTGGCCCTGTTTCGCTAATAAATATTTTTTCCATATTGGAAGTATATAAATTTTAAATGAACTTATTTTTTGTTATAAAAAAAACCCACTATGCATTACAGAGGGGCAATATTTTTTTACAAAGAACCTTCCGTTAGCAACATCAACGCATGCAGCAACACATTGTTTGTTGATTAAAAACTATTGTATTTAAAATAGTGAATTTCATTATTGATGGCACAAAGATAAAGATTTGATATTAAAAAAAGCAAACTAAAAACATTAACTTGATATAATCTCTATAGATTTAATAGATAAATAATGATTAAAAAATCAATAATTACAATACTCGTAGGAATTCAAATCATTAAAAATAGAAATATCTTTAAAATAATCTATTATTTCAATAGGAATTATAGATTTTATATTTATTTTTGCGACCAAATTTTTAAAATAAGCATGAAAGTCTTAAATAAAATGGAAAGTATAGAGAAAAAAATAGATGAAAATAGTGTGTATTATCGTAAATATCGATGTTTTAGCTCTTCACAAAATAAATAATTCACAAAATAAAAATAAAATAAAAATGAAAAATATATATCAAATACTATTACCGATACTTATTATAAACGCAACGGCCTTTTCGCAAACAAAAATAAGTGGTAGCGTTACTGATAGTTTAAATGAACCATTAACAGGAGCAGTTGTGCTTGTAAAAGGTTCAAGTAATGCCGTAAACAGCGATGAAGTTGGAAAATTTGAAATTTCCACATTTAAAAATTTACCAATTACATTATTAATTCAATTGATAGGCTATAAAACTCAAGAAGTAGAAATTTTGGAAGTACCTACCTCTCCTTTAGCCGTTGTTTTAAAATATAACAATACGTTGAATGAAATTACGATTACATCACGCCGCAGAAAAGAATTAGCGCAAGATGTTCCTATACCTGTTACGGCAATAGGAGGGACTGCCATTGATGATGCAGGAGCGTTTAACGTTAATCGTGTAAAAGAGCTTGTGCCGTCAGTTCAAATGTATTCATCTAATCCTCGTAATACGGGTATTAATATTCGAGGTTTAGGTTCTCCATTTGGATTAACCAACGATGGACTTGATCCAGGGGTAGGATTTTATGTGGATGGTGTGTATTATGCTCGCCCTGCCGCTGCAACACTTGATTTTATTGATATTGAACAGATTGAAGTTTTAAGAGGTCCTCAAGGTACTTTATTTGGAAAAAACACGACTTCTGGTGCATTTAACATCACCACACGTAAGCCGAGTTTTACACCTGGTGTTAATACAGAATTGAGTTTTGGTAATTATGGATTTATACAAGCCAAAGCTTCGGTTACTGGTCCTTTAGCAAAAAAATTAGCGGTTCGGGCTTCATTTTCTGGAACTCAACGAGATGGTGTTATTAAAAATGTAAGAACTGGAAAATACATTAATGATATTAATAATCAAGGGGCTCGTGTTCAATTTCTTTGGACACCATCTAATAAAATTGCAATTACTTTAGCAGGTGATGTTTCTAGTCAAAATCCAGATGGATATGCACAAGTGGTTGCTGGCGTGGTTACTACACAAAGACCAGCTTTCAGGCAATTTGATGCAATAGCAAAAGATTTGAATTATCAATTACCAAGCACCAATCCATTTGATCGTCAAACAGATACTGATACACCTTGGAAATCTGGAAATGAATTAGGTGGAGTATCTTTAAATGCTGACTTTGAAATAGGTAAAGGAACATTAACCTCTACTTCTGCTTGGCGTTATTGGAATTGGGATCCATCTAATGACCGCGATTTTACTGGCTTACAATCTTTAGCCTTATCTCAAAACCCTGCTAAACATCAAAATTGGTCTCAGGAATTACGCTATTCGGGACAATTTACTTCTAAATTAAGTGGTGTCATTGGCTTATTTGCCCTTGGACAGGAAGTTAAAATAGATGGAACAGAAGAATCTGGTAAAGACCAATGGCGTTTTGCACAAAGTTCAACCAGTGCAAACTGGAACACCCCAGGCTTATTGGATGGTTATGGCGCAAAGACGAAATCCTCAATACAATCATTGAGTGCAGCAGCTTTTGCACAAGCCGATTGGGAAGTGATTAAAGGGCTACATGTGTTACCTGGTATTAGATATAATTATGACAAAAAAGATGTATCTTATCAAAGAACAGTATATGGAGGATTACAAACTACCAATACAGCTTTGCTGGCAATAAAAAATGGAGTATATGCTCCGCAAGATTTTTTAGCAGATGCTAATGAAACAAACTTATCTGGTCAATTTACCATTTCGTATGCTCTAAGCAAAAAAATTAATTTCTTTGGAACCTATTCTACTAGTTTTAAACCAGTTGGAGTAAATGTAGCGGGTCTACCAACTGTTGCCAATGGAAGAGCTGATTCAACTTTAGCAGTTATAAAACCAGAAGATGTTCAGCATATAGAATTTGGTATTAAATCAACCCCATTTAAAGGTGTTACTTTAAATTTATATGTGCATAATACCGATATTAAAGATTACCAAACCAATGTGCAATCACCTCAGCTTGGTGTAAATAGAGGTTATATTGCCAATGCCGAAAAAGTAAACGTACGTGGACTTGAATTTGATGCTAATATTAAAGTAAACAATTCCTTGTCATTTTATGCTGCCTTAGCTTATACAGAAGGTAAATATGTTAAATTTACTAACGCTCCATTACCGTTGGAAGAAACAGGTGCAACCACTCCTGTAACTACTGGAACTGTTACAACAAATGTTCAAGTAGCATTTAAAGATGTTTCTGGTGGAGATTTACCAGGTATTTCTAAATGGGCAGGTTCTGTTGGTGGCGAAGCTTCAACTAAAGGAAAATTCATCAGTTTAGCTGGTAAATATTTTTTAGCTGTTGATGCTTCTTATCGTTCGTCTTTTTCTTCAAGCCCTTCTCCCTCTAAATACCTTAACATCAGCGATTATGGTTTATTAAATGCGAGATTCGGTTTTAAAGCTACACAAGGACTATCTGTTTTTGTTTGGGGAAGAAATATTCTTCAACAAAATTACTTTGAACAATTATTGCCTGCTGGCGGAAATGCAGGACACTATGGTGCTGTTTTAGGAGATCCTCAAACTTATGGTATTACCTTAAGATACAGTTTATAAATTAATAAAAATTAAGAATACCTCATCATATAAACTGTTTATATGATGAGGTATTTGTCATTATAATTAACAAACTTTTATTTTCCATACTTGAATTTTAAACAAGCATACTCTCTTAAAGATTTAATTTTATATTTTCTAAAACTTGGGTCAATCGGTTTTGGAGGGCCTGTGGCTTTAGTTGGCTATATGTATAAAGATTTGGTAGAAGAAAAAAAATGGATTACTGAAGACGAATATAAAGAAGGCTTAGCTTTATCACAACTGGCGCCTGGACCACTTGCCTCTCAACTTGCAATATATATAGGATATATTGATTATCGATTAATTGGTGCGACTTTGGCAGGCTTGGCTTTTGTTATTCCATCTTTTTTTATGGTACTAGGTATTGGTTTTGCTTATGTAAAATTTGGAAGTTTACCTTGGATGCAATCTGTTTTTTATGGCGTTGGCGCAGCTGTTATTGGAATTATTGCAGTAAGCAGTTATAAATTAACTTTAAAAAATATTGCTAAAGATTATTTGCTTTGGGGAATTTTTATAACCCTAGCAATAACCACTTTTATTTTTGAGTCAGAAAATATTTGGCTAATTATATCATCAGGAATTTTAGTTTGGCTGATAAAAACCCCTCCCACATTTTTAAAAACAACACATTCCTTTATCATATTTCCAACATTAATTTTTGCGACCACAAGCATTCTTCTAACAGAAAGGCTCGAACAAATTGCTTGGTTTTTTGCCAAAGCAGGCACTTTCGTTTTTGGAAGTGGCTTAGCCATCATTCCTTTTTTGTATAGCGGAGTTGTGAAAGAATATCATTGGCTTACTGAACAACAGTTTTTGGATGCGATCGCTGTAGCTATGATTACACCTGGACCAGTAGTAATAACTGTTGGATTTATTGGTTATTTAGTAGCCGGCTTTTCTGGTGCATCTGTTGCGTCTTTGGCAACGTTTATGCCTTGCTATTTATTTACCATCCTACCGGCTCCCTATTTTAAAAAGTATGGCAAAAACCCTGCCATTAAATCTGTTGTCGAAGGCATTACGGTGGCTGCAATTGGCGCAATTGTAGGAGCCGTCATTCTTTTGGCTAAAAAACAATTTACTGACCTTAGCTCTATCCTCATTGCCATGATTACAATAATTGTATTATTAAAATATCAAAAAATAAAAGAACCCATTGTTATTTTAATTGCAGCAATAATAGGCATGATATTAAAAAATTAAAATAATTACCTATAATAAAGGTAGATTTAATAGTTTATATTACATTTGCTTGAAAAAATATGAGTTCAGAGCATTTAGAGCGAGTTATCGCTGATGAAAAGAAAAAAAGAAGAAATACAAATTTGTGGTATATCATTCCCTTTATTTTGCTCATCATTTTATTATTAATTATTTTATACAATTATCAAAAAAGTTTTACGCTTGAAAAAATTTTAAACGGTTTCAATGCTGATTTTGTAATTTATTTGCTTATTGGTATTTTCGCTCAACTCGTTGATGGAACCCTAGGAATGGGATATGGAGTAACATCAACATCATTTTTATTCTCTTTTGGTGTAGCTCCAGTAACAAGTAGTTTGGGAGTACACGTTGCAGAAATGTTTACAACTGGTGCTTCTGCCATTTCTCATTACAAATTCAAAAACATCAATAAAAAATTAGCCATTAATTTGATAGTTCCTGGTGTTATAGGTTCAATTATTGGATCTTACTTACTATCGGATGTCATTGATGGAAAAACGATTAAGCCATTTATTTCAATATACATGATCATTCTTGCATCAATTATTATCATTAAAGGTCTTCGCAAAAATATAATCAAGCAAAAAACAAAAAGATTAGGCATACTTGCAATATTTGGAGGTTTTATGGATGCCATTGGCGGTGGCGGTTGGGGGCCAATTGTAACATCAACACTGATGGGCAGAGGAAGAGATCCTAGATATACGATAGGCTCTGTAAATGCCGCTGAGTTTGCTATTTCATTTGCCAGTGGAATTACTTTTATATTATTTGATGGCATCAGTGGTTGGAGAGTGATTGCTGGACTAATTATTGGCGGCGTTATTGCTGCACCTTTAGGTGCCTATTTGGTAAATAAAATTCCTAGGAAACCAATTACAGTTTTAGTAGGATGTTTGTTGATATTTTTAAGTTTTAGAACACTCTTAAATACTGATTTTTTACAATCTATTCTATCAATATTTCATTAAGCAGTAAATCAATGCGTAAATTGTATAATTTTATACAATATTAATAATTTACGTTTTATGCTTTCAAAAAAATCAAAATATGCTATTAAAGCATTAATTACTCTTGCTAAAAGAAGCAAAACGAGCCAGTTGATGCGCATTGCAGAAATATCCAAAGCAGAAAAAATCCCACAAAAATTCTTAGAAACCATTTTATTGGACTTAAAAAACCACGGCATTTTAGGCAGTAAACTAGGTATTAATGGTGGGTATTTTTTATTAAAACCAGCAGATCAAATTTTTTTAACGGATGTTATAAGGTTTACAAATGGTCCTATAGCCTTGATTCCTTGCGCAAGTTTAAATTTTTATGAAAAATGTGATGACTGTGAAGATGAAGTTAACTGTGGTATTAGAAAAGTAATGCTAGATGTAAGAAAAACCAGTTTAGCCATTCTTTCAAACACAAGTATTTCAGACATTATATCAAAAGAAAAACGGCTGATGAATGCAAAGAACAAGGTCAACAAATCAACAAAATAATCAACAAAAACCATTCATATTTATTAAAATGGTTTTTATTGTAAATCATTCAACATTTGTTTCTTAAGGATTTTTTTAATTAACAAACAAAAACCCTTAACATCTTGCAACCCGTCTATTCCTATGCTTTTACAGAAGCTCTAATTATATTTAATGCTCCTCCCGCTTTGAACCATTCAATTTGTTGAGCATTGTAGCTATGGTTTACTTTAAAACTTTCCGAAGTACCGTCTGCATGATTTAAAGTTAAGGTTAATGGAACACCTGGAGAAAATGTTGTTAAGCCTGTTATATCGATGGTATCATCTTCTTTAATTTTATCATAATCAAGTGCGTTAGCAAACGTAATGCCTAACATTCCTTGTTTTTTTAAGTTAGTTTCGTGTATGCGGGCAAATGATTTTACCAAAACAACACGCACTCCTAAATGACGAGGCTCCATTGCAGCGTGCTCGCGAGATGAACCTTCTCCGTAATTCTCATCTCCAACAACTATACTTCCAATGTTTTTAGCTTTATATGCTCGTTGCACGATTGGAACACCAGCATATTCTCCAGTTAACTGATTTTTTACAGAGTCAGTTTTTTCATTAAATGCATTTACGGCGCCGATGAGCATGTTATTAGAGATATTGTCTAAATGCCCTCTGAATTTTAGCCATGGACCAGCCATCGAAATATGATCTGTTGTACATTTTCCTTTTGCTTTAATCAATAATTTCAAGCCTTTAAAATCAACACCTTCCCATGCAGCAAATGGATCTAATAATTGTAAGCGTTTACTTGTTGGTTCCACTAAAACCTGCACCTTACTGCCATCTTCAGCAGGAGCTTGATAACCTGCATCTTCAACAGCAAAACCTTTTGGCGGTAATTCGTCACCATTTGGCGAGTCAAATTTAACTTGTTCGCCTTTTTCGTTAATTAAACTATCAGTTAATGGATTAAATGATAAAGTTCCTGCAATGGTAAGTGCTGTAACTATTTCGGGGCTTGCAACAAAAGCATATGTGTTTGGATTCCCGTCCGCACGTTTTGCAAAATTACGATTGAAAGAATGAATGATGCTATTTTTTTCTTGCTTCTCAGCACCAACTCTGTCCCACATTCCAATGCAAGGACCGCAAGCATTAGTAAATACAGTAGCGCCAACTTTATTAAATACGTCTAAAAAACCGTCGCGTGTAATGGTGTAACGTATTTGCTCAGAGCCAGGGTTAATCATAAACTCAGCTTTTGATTTTAAATTTTTAGCGGATACTTGTTTTGCCAATGATACAGCACGAGAAATATCTTCATACGATGAATTGGTACAAGAGCCTATCAAGCCAGCTTCAATTTTTAAAGGCCAACCGTTTTTCTCAGCAACTTCTTTCAGTTTAGAAATTGGTGTTGCTAAATCAGGGGTAAAAGGCCCATTAACGTGAGGTTCTAAATCAGATAAATTAATTTCGATTACTTCATCAAAATATTTAGAAGGATTTGCATACACTTCGCTGTCTCCTGTTAAATGTTCTTTTATTCCATCTGCTAAAGCAGCAACATCAGCGCGGCCCGTAGCTTTTAAATAACGGCTCATGCTATCATCATAACCAAAGGTAGAAGTGGTTGCACCAACTTCAGCACCCATATTGCAAATGGTCCCTTTTCCCGTACAACTTAATGATTTAGCTCCTTCACCAAAATATTCAATGACTTTGTCAGTACCGCCTTTTACGGTTAAGATGCCAGCTACTTTTAAAATCACGTCTTTAGCACTTGCCCAACCACTTAATTTACCTGTTAATTTTACACCAATTAATCTTGGCATCTTTAGTTCCCAAGGCAATCCAGCCATTACATCACACGCATCTGCGCCGCCAACACCAATGGCAATCATTCCTAACCCTCCTGCATTTACAGTATGAGAATCAGTTCCAATCATCATTCCTCCTGGAAAAGCATAGTTTTCTAAAACTACTTGATGGATAATCCCTGCACCCGGTTTCCAAAAACCAATCCCATATTTATTTGAAACAGAGCCAAGAAAATCAAATACTTCCTTACTTTCAGTTGTTGCAAATGCTAAATCTTTATCAGCACCAACTTTTGCAGTAATTAAATGATCGCAATGAACTGTTGATGGCACAGCCACTTTTGGACGACCAGCTTGCATAAATTGCAATAATGCCATTTGTGCCGTTGCATCTTGCATCGCAACTCTATCAGGATTAAAATCAACATAAGATGAACCGCGAGGGTAATCTTTTAAATCAGAACTCGGATCTAAATGCGAGTACAATATTTTTTCTGCTAACGTTAAAGGTCTACCAAGGGTTTTACGAGCTGCTTCAATGCGAGAAGGAAAGTTAGCGTAAACCTTTTTTATCATATCGATATCAAATGCCATAAGATTTTAGATTTTTGAATGGTTATGTATAATTTTTGAACGACGAATTTATTAAACATAAAGATTTTTTCCTAATCAAAATAGATTTTAATTGAAGATTGATTGAATTTAGCTTTATCAAAGACAACCTAGTTACTATCTAATTAAAGAGAAAACTTACAGTTTTTCCATTTTTTTGGTAGATTGTTCTTGGCTGAGTATATTTTAAAGACTCAATGAAATAGGAACTTCATTGAACTACAAAGTAAATAAGCCATCCGAAACTTCAAAAAAAGGATTTCTGAGTCCTAATTTTTAATACAAGTTAATTTATAAAACCTTCGTTTAAACAATCGTTTGAAAACTATATTCAGTTTGGATTTGAAACTTTGTCTAAAGAAATGTTTGTTAAAAGATAAATGTTTCGACTTATTCACTTAAATAATAATTATAAATGAGTCGTATCAATACACGAGTGTTCATTAATGATAAGGCTAATTAATTTAACATTTAGTCTATTTCGATAATCAGATCAACAAACGTTGTGTTTTGGTTTAAAAAAGTATTATTTAAGTGAATAAGTATGTAAATGTTTAATGTGCTTTAGCAAAGCAAAAATTGAATAATTGTCTACCATGTTTTCAAAAGCCGAAGCTGAATACAAAAATTAAATTTATTTTCGGTTAGCGGTTGTGTATTAATTTGTTGTCGCTATAAAATTTACTACACCATGATACATTAATTCGACATTTTCAATTGCATATTCTCCATACTTTCCATGTGCAGCTTTATTTCTGAGGTCTAACCAAGCGGTTATATTTTTTTGTACCATTACATTGTAAACATTTGCCTTAACTAAATCCGCATTAATCACTTCTGCTTTCTTTGGAATACTATCTGTACCTCTAAGAAAAGCAAGGTCGACGTTGTGATTTTTACACAATTGCCTTAAATGTTCTTCAAGAACAGAGCCTATCATAACAGCAGAAGGGTCTTTATATTTAAGATCTAATAAATGGCGCGCCATTTCTAAAAAATCTGAAAATATTTCTGCCGAAATAAGTTGTTGTATAGTAATTAACCAATCTTGGTCAATTTCATGTCTTATTGATTGCAAAATATTTACACCTTTTTCAGTAGCACTTACATCGTAACCCTTAACGAATTCATTGAAGTCAATATAATAGATGTGAGTTTCACCAAATAGACTTTTTATAAATGATAACGCAGCTGTTCTAAATCCAAATTGTTTTCCGATGTCAGTATATTCGTAAAAATCATTTATTTTTTTTGTTGCAAGCACATTATTACCAAGAGTGATTATATGGTCTATACGTTTTAGTAATTCTTGTTTATTCATTTAGTTTATCTAGTCTTTATGCATTACCGCTAACGTATGGAAACCAATCAATTTATAGACCAAAGCCATAATAAGCCTTCATGCCATTTGGATAAAAACCTTCAATTAACACACCACCATTGCTGTTTTGTAGCATATTGATAACATCATTAACATCAGTAATTCTTTTCTTGTTAATTGAAATGATAATAAAACCTTCCTTAATTCCAACATTTGAAAGTTTTCCAGGGCTAAGTTTATGAATTTTAACACCACTTTTTATTTTATATTTTGATAAATCATCAGCAGCTAAATCCTCAAATTCAGCACCCAAAGAGTTTACAGAAGTTTTATAAGTTTCTTGTTTTTTAATTATTCCTAAAGTATTTTCTTTATTTTTTAGTTCAATCGGTAATATTATTTCTTTTTCATTTCTGATAATCGTTAATTTTATTTTGTCACTTGGTCTATACTTTCCAATTTGCTCGAGCAATTCGGAAGTCCCCTTAATATTAACGTCTTCAACTTTAGTAATAATATCACCAATTTTAACACCTGCGAATTCCCCAGCTCCATTTTCAGTTAAGCCATTTACATAGGCGCCCTCTAATTGTTTTATTTTATTTTCTTCTGCAAATTTCGAATCAATATCTCTTATACTTAATCCGATATAAGCACGTTGAACTGTTCCAAATTCAATCAAATCTGAAACAACTTTTCTAACAATATTTACTGGAATAGCAAATGAATAGCCTTGATATGAGCCGTTGTTTGAAGCAATTGCAGTATTTATGCCAACTAATTCACCAGAAGTATTTACAAGTGCTCCTCCGCTATTACCTGGATTTACAACAGCATCAGTTTGTAAAAATGATTCTATTGGTGATATGCCATTATGATTATTTTCAAGGATGTTAATATTTCTTCCCTTTGCACTGATAATACCAGCTGTAACAGTTGAATTTAAATTAAAAGGATTTCCCAAAGCTAAAACCCACTCACCAATTTTTACAATGTCAGAATTTCCATAATTTAAAAAAGGTAAATTATCTTCTTTTATTTTCAACAATGCCAAATCAGTTGTTGGGTCTGCGCCAATAACTTCAGCACTATAACTTCGTTTATCATTTAAAACTATTTCAATTTTATGTGAATTTCTTACGACATGATTATTAGTGACGATATAGCCGTCTTGACTAATAATAACTCCGCTACCGCTGCCTTCTATTTGATTAGGTTGTCTTTGTCTCCCTCCAAAAAACCAGTCCTGAAAAGGATCATAAGAAAGATTATTTTGTCGTTCGCTAATCGTTTTAATATGTACCACTGAGTTGATTGACTTTTCAGTAGCAGAAACAAAATCTGGTAGTGAAGAATTTATATGACCACTGTAATTTGTAAGCTGTGTTGGTGCATTTATTTTCGGATTATAACTTAATTGATTGGGAGTAGTTTTTAAAATAAAATAATAATTTGCTACTAAAGCAAATACTCCTCCAATAGCGCCAATAAAGACTGTTGATATGAACTTTTTCATGTGGATTTATTTTTTTTAGTTATGTTAATTAATATACTTTGATTATAGTGATTCTAAAACTTACTGTTATTTCTTTATATATTTCATTTAAAATTATATAACGCAAATTTAAACATAAAGAAATGTTTGAAAATTGTTTTTAACAATCATTAACTGAGTATAAAAAAAATGTAATTTTATTAGGTATAATGTTACTTTCTAAAAATAAAATATTCCTTTATTTTTTTTTGATATTCTTCTGTGGGCTGGCAGTTTTTACATTTTATATTTTAAAACCAAATACCCTTCATAAAAATAAATCTAGCCTTAAGATAAATCATAAAGAAATTAAAAAAATTGACCTAACATTTTCTAAAAACAAAAAAGAAAATATCGTTTCTGAAAAAAAAACTGAAATTAATACAGATCAATATATTGATGTTAATTATAATGAAATAGATTCATTATTAAGTGAAATCAATGAGTTTGAAGTGGCTGAAGAAAAATTAATCTCATTAAGAAATATTAAAGTGATTAATTTAGGACTTGTGAACAAAGAAGATACCACCTTGAGCCAATTGACGGGCATTAAACAATCAAATAATTCAACTGTTTTTTCTGTCGAATTTTGGAAAACACCTTTAAATTCAAAAGGATACAGAATGACTCTCAATAAAATTATTATTTACGGATTAGTAGATTTGAAAGATATTATTATTTATCAATTGGATGATAATTTTTATTTAAAAAATGATGAGTTCGTTTATCAACTATCACCAGGATCTGAATTTAAGCAACTTGAATTGGTGAATAATTCTGAATTATTGAATAAAATTAACTGAACATGAAATTAACTTGTTATAAATATCAGGGAACTGGGAACGATTTTATATTAATTGATAATAGAGATCATTCTGTTTTACTTTCAACCAAACAAATCAATTGGCTTTGTGATAGGAGATTTGGTATTGGTGCCGATGGATTAATTTTATTAGAATTAGCTTCCGACGTTGATTTTAAAATGACTTACTATAATAGCGATGGGAATGAAAGTTCGATGTGTGGAAATGGTGGCAGATGTATTACTGCCTTTGCTAGGGATATTGGCACAATTGAAAATACTGCGAAATTTATAGCAATTGATGGATTACATGATGTTAAAATAAATGAAAATTGGGTTTCACTAAAAATGAATGATGTAAAAGAAATTGAAATTAACAACGATTACTTTTATTTAAATACAGGTTCTCCTCATTTCGTAAAATTTGTTTCAAACATAGAGAATTTTGATGTTTACAATGAGGGGAAAAAAATCAGACACAGTCCTCCATTTGAATCCGAAGGCACAAATGTGAATTTTATTGAGAAAAAAGATCATGAGTTATTTGTTCGGACTTATGAGCGTGGTGTAGAAAACGAAACGCTATCTTGTGGAACTGGCGTTACTTCAGCAGCTCTGGTTGCTGCTATTACCGGAGTAAGTTCAACAAAAAACAGTTGTGCGATTAAAACATTAGGTGGAAATTTGAACGTGAAATTTGAAAAAGTTTTAGAAAATACTTTTTATAATATTTGGCTTGAAGGACCTGCTGAGTTTGTATTTAAAACTGAGATAGATTTATAATTTATTTTACAAAAAGTTGCATTATTTTCCTTATCGGTTTTAAATATAAAGTATAAAAATTTGGTTTCAAATTATTGATTTTCCAGGCCAACCGATCTTCTTTATTTGCAATCATTCTGTTTTTAATTGAAATGTTACTTTTTCCTCCTACTCGCATTTTAATAATGAATTCTGGCAAGTAAGCAAGTTTTATTTTTTGTTTATGAATAAATCGTAACATTAATTCATAATCAGCTGCGGATGTCAAATTTAAATTAAAGCTTCCAAACTGTTTATATATTTCTCTTTTAACAAAAAAAGTAGGATGAGGTGGCATCCATCCATTTAAAAACATTCCATCAGTATAATTTCCTGATTTCCATTTTCGGTGAATTATATTCGTGTTATTTTTTTCTACATAATACAAATCCGCGTATAAAGCATCTGCATTTTTATTTGTAAGAGTATTTACAACGTTTTCAATAACTTTATTATTCACATAGAAATCATCACTATGCAAGATTCCAATTATATCACCCGTTGCCAAAGCAATTCCTTTGTTTAATGCATCATATAATCCATCGTCTTTTTCTGAAATCAAAATAGAAATTTTGTTACCATACGATTGAATAATTGGTAAAGTATTGTCAGTTGATTTTGAATCTATAAAAATGTATTCAATGTTCTGATAACTTTGATTAACAACAGAATCTATAGTGTCTTTCAAGGTTAATTCACTATTACGTGTAATGGTTATAATTGAAACTTTCAAATCTTCGAATTATGAAATTATCGAAAGTGAATGCGCAAAATAGATGAGAGATTTAAAATTTAAATCAATTCTTTCATCATTTTTTGCCTCATTAGAAATATAAACTGTTTTCATTCCTGCGTTTCTACCAAATTCCATATCACCCATACTGTCTCCTACCATGATTGATTTATTAAAATTGATGGAAGGGAAATCTTTTTTTGCCTTTATTGCCATTCCAATTCCTGGTTTCCGATCAGGATGATTTTCTGATTCTAAATAAGGCGCATAATAAACCTTATCAATTCGGCCTTTTAAATAAGTTATTTCATAAAGCATGTTTTTATGAATTAATTCTAAGTCTTCTGGAAGTATAATCCGTTTTCCAATACATTGCTGATTTGTAACAATGATGATGGTTTTAAACAAAGAATTTAAAATTCTAAGGGCATTAAGCGCACCATCAATAAATTCAAATTCAGTTGAATGCTTTACATAATCGTTTTCTATTTTTTTATTAATAACGCCGTCTCTGTCTAAAAACAAAGTCCAGGTATTATCTATATTTAAATTCTTTAAAATCATTTTGCGCTTTTGCATAATCTTCTGGTATCCCAATATCAATAAAATAGCCATCAAATTCAAAACCTAACATCTTTTTTTCACCTAATTGTTTTTCAAAAAAATCTTTTTCGATAGAAAAATTTTTTAACGGTTCTGTTCTTTTCAGGTATTCGGTTTTATTTATAAGGTAAATTCCAGCATTTATAATACCTTCTTTCTTTTCGTTGTTTTTTTCTTTAAAGGATTTTATCGAATAATCATGATCACACTTTACTGTTCCATATCTTGAAGCATCTGATACTTTCCTCAAAGCCAAAGAAAAATAAGCCTTTTTAGTTTTATGCATCAATAAAAAATGCTTGATATCAAAATCAAAAAAAGAATCTCCATTTAAAACGAAAATATTTTTTTGTTGACATTTTTCTAATGCTAAACGAATAGCGCCGCCAGTTCCTAATGCAACATTTTCATGCGAATAAGAAATTACAATTCCTCGCCTGTTAGTTTCTTCAATCAATGGATTATAATAATTAGTAATTTTTTCAGACAAATGTCCTGTTGAAATAACAACATGTTTTATACCATGATAAGAAAGAAAATCTAATAAATAATTTAAAAATGGAATCTCGTTTACAGGAGCCATTGGTTTTGGTAAATCAGTAATCACTTCTTTTAAACGTGTTCCAAAACCGCCAGCAAGAATAATTGCTTCTGTATAATCAATTTGATTTTCTAATGATAAGGTCATTGATTATGAAGTAGGAAAAAGTTTCATTTCTACTAATTCACAAATGGTATGTCCCAATAGCATATGACATTCTTGTATACGAGGCGTATCTTTTGATGGAATATTAATTAAGTATTTGCAATGTTCTTTCATATTTCCTCCTGTTTCTCCTGTAAATCCAACCGTTATAAGTCCCTTTTCATTTGCAACTTTTAAAGCCTCAATCACATTTTTAGAATTTCCGCTGGTTGATAAACCAATTAACACATCTCCTTTTCTACCCATTGCTTTAATTAAACGACTATAAATAACATCATAACTGTAGTCATTTGCAACGGCAGTTGTATAACTGGTATTAACATGCAAGGCTTCACTGTACAATGGAGGACGATCATAATAAAATCTACCACTTAATTCCGCTGCTAAATGTTGTGAATCTGCTGCAGAACCGCCATTTCCTGCCCACAACACTTTTCTATCATTTTTATAGCAAGTAATAATTTCGTTGACGACGTTTTCTAGTGTAATTAATATTTGCGTATGATTAATTAATGTTATATTTAAATCTATTGAAGATTGAAGTCTATTTTTAAATAATTCTTGCATTGATTTTTTTGGTTTAATTTAGGAAAGCAAATTTCTGTTCAAATTTAGTAAATTGTTCATTAGGTATCTTCACTTTGGACGGAAGAACTAAAATTTGACCCTGAAAGATTTATCATTGATGCAAAAGCTGTGAAGTCAAAAAATATTTTACTTTTGGAGCATGACCAAGAATGTGCATTGGAAATAATTTTTCGATTGCAGAAATGTCATTTTTTGTATTTTCTTTTTTAAATAAGTTTCAAGTTAAACCAACAGGACAAATACCAGAGTTGAAAGCTTTGATTACATTAAGTCCAGATAAAGTTCTTTTAAATATTCAAAACATTAGCAACTGACAGGACATTAAGATAAAAATGTATTTATGCCATGCGGGGTTGAGGTGTAGTTCAAAGTTTCAAAAAAAATTTAGTTCTTTTGATCTGGTTTTAATCTTCTATGCTAAGCGCAATTTCTTCTTTTTTGTATGCTTGCAAATTCTGATTGCTCAAGGGCACATTAACGAAAAAGCGAGTCCCACTTTCC
>JBKDJY010000004.1:0-25780 GCA_046345275.1 Bacteroidota bacterium | reverse complement strand
TAAAGGCAAAAAAACAAACGCACTCTTTTTAAACTATTTTATTGAGATTATATCATTTTATACTTGCAGATAAAATGTGAAAAATGTCTCAAAAGTGTTGATTTTACATGCATTTTTAGTTTTTGAGCAGACTCTAAATAGTAATTTCTTAACTATTTTCTTCCCAAATCATGGCTAGGTGAACGATTGTTTGAGTAGCTAATTGCATATCTTTTTCACTTATCCATTCTTGCTTACTGTGAAATGCATGCTCACCTGCATAGATATTAGGACAAGGCAATCCCATAAATGACAGTCTAGACCCATCTGTCCCTCCTCTAATGCTTGACAAAACAGGTTTTACGCCAGTACGTTCGATGGCCTCTAATGCATAATTCACAACATGAGGGTAAGTTGCCAAAACATCTTTCATGTTACGGTATTGTTCAGTTACGTAAAATTCATAAGAGCATTTACTGTAATTTGACAAAACAGATGCTGTAATTTCCTTTAATTCTTTTTCTAATAAAATTAACGTAGGTGTATCAAAAGCCCTGATAATAAATGTTAATTCAACTTGTTCTAATCCGCCATTAATAGAAGTTGGATGAATGAAAGACTCTTTTTTTTCTGTTGTTTCGGGTGTTTTATCTTTCGGGATTTTATTAATAATTTCTGCTGCAATTTTTATTGCATGCTGCATTTTGTCTTTGGCAAAGCCTGGATGTGTCGGAAATCCTTTAATGATAATACGCACAGAATCTGCACTAAATGTTTCGTTTTCAAGATGGCCTAAAGTTTCTCCATCTATTGTATAACCAAATTCTGCACCTAATTTTTTCATTTCTACATTTTCTGTCCCCCTTCCAACTTCTTCATCTGGCGTAAATAGTAAACGGATTGTTCCATGTTTAATTTCCGGATGTTTAATAAGGTAATGAGCAGCATCCATAATTTCAGCCAACCCAGCTTTATTGTCAGCACCCAATAACGTTGTGCCATCAGCAGTAATAATTGTATGGCCTATTTGTTCCGCCAAAGCGGGATGTTCTGTAAATTTAATAACTTGAGTTGTATCATTTGGAAGTATGATGTCGCCACCGTTATAGTTAGTATGCAAAATTGGATTGACATTTTCTCCACTACAATCTGGCGATGTATCCATGTGCGAACAAAAGCAAATAATAGGGACTTTTTTTGTTGTATTACTTGGAATGGTTGCATACACATATCCGAATGAATCCAATTCAGCATCAGAAATTCCCATTTCTAAAAGTTCTTCAACTAATACCCTTGCTAAGTTTTTTTGTTTTTCTGTGCTAGGAGAAGTTTTCGATTCGGGGTTTGATTGTGTGTCTATTTTCGCATAACGAATGAAACGTGTTGTAACTGTATGTGTATAATCTTGAAAATTCACCATGGTTGAAGTTAAATTTGATTGATAAATCTACCGTTTTTTAAATTAAAATTGAAAACAATGCTTTGAAAATAGCGATGTTTTTTTGTTTAAGTAAAGTTTTGAAATAGAAAGCATAACTTTTTTGTTGTTTCAGGTAATTGGACAAATCAATTTATGTTTGCTTTAAATTAAAACAATCACATTTTTTAATTAATTTAGAAATTGCTAAGCAAAAGATTATGTGCGGTATTTCAGGCTTCATAGATTTCAATAAAAAATCTTCGCAAGAGATTTTAAAATCAATGACGGATACTCTTTCTCACAGAGGGCCTGATGGTTCAGGGTACCAATTTTTTGAGTCAGAGAGCAATCAAGTTGGTTTAGGACACAGACGTTTATCCATTATCGATTTAACGGAAACAGGTAGCCAGCCTATGCAATTTAAGCATTTATGGATGACCTATAACGGCGAAGTCTATAATTTTAGAGAAATAAAAACTGAACTTATTGAATTAAAACATTCATTTGTAGGGCAATCTGATACCGAAGTAATTTTACACGCCTTTGAAGAATGGGGAATTTCATGCATTCAAAAATTTATTGGCATGTTTGCCTTTGTAATTTATGACACTAAAAAAGAAGAAGTTTATTTTGTTAGAGATCGGGCAGGGATTAAACCTTTTTTTTATTATTGGCACGAAGGCATATTTTTATTTGCTTCTGAATTAAAAGCTTTTCATCAGCATCCTCATTTTAAAAAGGAAATAAATATACATGCAGTTGCGGCTTTTATTCAATATGGAAATGTTCCCACACCACATTGTATTTTCAATCATTCTTACAAATTAAAACCTGGCCATTATTTAAAGTTTAATATAGGTCATTCATCTTTTGATATTTATAAATACTGGGATGTTTATGATGCATATAATAAACCTAAATTAAATATTTCATTTCAGGAAGCGAAGGATGAAACAGAAAAAATCTTGCAATCAGCCTTTGATTACCGCATGGTTTCAGATGTGCCAGTTGGTGTGTTTTTAAGCGGTGGTTATGATAGCGCTTGCCTTACAGCGATTCTTCAAAAAAATAGAGTTGAAAAATTAAAAACATTTACCATTGCCGTTCCTGACATTGGACTAAACGAGGCTCCTTTTGCAAAAGAAGTTGCCAAGCATTTAGGCACAGATCATCATGAATATGAGTGTACTCAACAAGAAGCTTTAAAATTAATTGATGAGTTACCGTATTATTATGACGAACCTTTTGCTGATAGTAGCGCCATACCAACAACTTTAGTTTGTAAAATGGCCCGCAAGCAAGTAACTGTTGCCTTAAGCGCTGATGCGGGAGATGAGATTTTTGCAGGATATAATCGTTACGATTATCTGATCAAATATGGCCAGACACTCAATAGTATTCCTTCGTTTATAAGAAGAGGATTTTCACAAGCGATGAATTTAATTTCTGCAAATAATGTTCCTATCTTGAAAAATAGCTATAATTTTTATAACCGTTATGAAAAGCTGAAATTGCTTTTGAAAAACCCTTCCCCTAAAAATATGATGCTTAGTTTGAGTAGACAGTATGATGAAGTTCAATTAAAAAAAATATTAAAGGAAGATTTTGAAACCTTGCAAACAGCTTATTTAAGTGATGATCTAAAGGATGAGTATAAAACATCATTGTCTTATATGATGGCGATAGATTATCAAACATATTTGATAGATGACATCTTACAAAAAGTTGACAGAGCTTCAATGACTGTAAGTTTAGAAGGCAGAGAACCTTTTTTAGATCATCGACTAATTGAATGGGCAGCACAATTACCAGATGATTTTAAATACTTTAAAGGCACTAAAAAATATATTTTAAAAGAAATTGTTCATCAATACATCCCAAAGAAAATGATGGACAGACCGAAAATGGGCTTTGCAATTCCAATTGAAACTTGGTTGATGACAGATTTAAAAAATAAAGTATTCCATTATTTGAACGATGAAAAAATAAGTCATCAAAATATCTTTGATGTTGCATTTGTGCAAAAAATTAAAAATGATTTTTACAGTGGAAAAAAAGAGTTTGGTTTAAAAATTTGGTATTTGCTGATGTTTCAGATGTGGTATGAGAAATGGATAGAGTAACTGCTAAATAGAATTTATAAAGTCCGTCATTTTCTTTAAAGCAATTGCTCTGTGTGAAATTTTTGATTTTTCTGCTAAAGTCATTTCTGCAAATGTTTTTTCATGGCCATTAGGTAAAAAGATTGGATCATAGCCAAAGCCGTTGATTCCTTTTTTTTTGGTTGTAATAACACCATCAATGGTTCCTTCAAAGATGTGTTCTTTGCCATCAATGATAAGGGCTAAAACTGTTTTAAATTGTGCCTTTCGGTTTTCGATGCCCTTTAGATGATTTAGAATTTTAACCATATTAGCTTCATCATTTTTTTCCTTACCTGCGTACCTAGCACTATAAACGCCAGGTTCTCCATTAAGTGCGTCAACCAAAAGACCACTATCATCAGCAAAGCAATTGATCTTGGTTTCTCGATAAATTGTTTGGGCTTTCAACAAAGCATTTCCTTCAAGGCTTTTAGCGGTTTCATTAATTTCATCCGTAAAATGAATATCATTTAAGCTTAATAAATTTATATGGCCGTTTACTAGGCTTTTTATTTCTATTATCTTATTTTTGTTATGAGTGGCAAATATAAGCTGCATGTTTTTTTTGTAAAAGTAGGTATATGGAGTTTGAAATAAAACCACAAAATAAATTTAGTTTAGGATTAAAAGAATTGTGGGAATACCGTGAATTATTTTATTTTTTTACATGGCGAGATGTGAAAGTTAAATACAAGCAAACTGTTTTGGGCTTTTTATGGGCGTTTTTACAACCTCTTTTTATGACAGTTGTTTTCGCTTTGTTTTTAGGAGATTCCATTTCTCAAAAAACACAATTACCAATTCCCTATCCAGTTTTTGCGCTAAGTGGGATGTTGCTATGGGGTATTTTTAGTGGCGGAATGAGTAATGCCGCCAATAGTATGGTAAATAATGCCAATATTATCAAGAAAATTTATTTCCCTCGATTAATTATTCCCATTTCTTCAATACTTGTAGCCTTAGTTGATTTTTTTATGGCTCTTATCATATTTATCCTATTTTTAATTTTTTATAAAGTTGGTATTAATTATGTTTCTATTTTATTTTTACCATTAAGCATTCTCATCACTTGTTTATCCGCCATGGGCGTTGGAACTTTATTAGCGGCGTTAAATATTAAATATAGAGATGTAAGATATATCATTCCATTTTTGGTTCAAGGGCTGTTGTTTTTAACCCCGGTATTGTATCCAATAAATATTTCAACAAACCCAACAGTGCAGTTGATATTAAAACTAAACCCAATGAGTGGCGCTTTAGAACTCATGAGAAGTATATTTTTAGGCTATTCGGTTAATATCAATACCGTTTTAATCAGTTTAGCAAGCTCATTGGTTTTATTTATTTTAGGAATTGTTTATTTTAGAAGTACTGAAAGTTATTTTGCTGATTTAGCTTAAATTAATTTTATTATGAAATACCCATGTTTGCTTCAAGCACCAACACAAATGACTAAACTGGGTATTCCAACTGACAAATAAAAAAACAATAATTTAGACAGATGAAAACACGAGAACAATTTATAGATGAAAATGCAGTATTGTTTTGGTACATTAAAAAAGACAAATTACATGCCATTAGCGATGAGGTGCTTGTTGAATTTATATTGAGTTATGCGGATCTTAGACAAATAAAAGAATTAATACAAATAGTTGGAGAACAAAAAGTAGCTTCGATCGTAGAAAAAAATATTATAAAAGTAAAAGAAAACAAAAGACAAAATTATTTTAAATCAACATTAAATTTATTCGGACAATATTTTGAATCAAAAGGTTTACTTAAACATACTCTCTAAAGAACAAAAAGATATATTACCAATTTTGAAACATTTTTATAAAGATTATGTTTTAGTTGGTGGCACTGCTATCGCATTATTATTAGGACACAGAGAGTCTATTGACTTTGATTTATTTACATTTAAAAACAAAAATCAATTTAAAACATTTGATGAAATTCAAAAAATAAACAACTTCCCCATAAGTAAATTACGTGAATTAAAAGACCAGTCACATTTTATTTTGAATGGTGTAAAGATTACATTTTTCAATTACCCTTATAAAATTGATTCTTCAACTATTATTGAAAAAATTAAAATGCCAGATTTATTAACTCTAGCTGCAATGAAAGCTTTTGCTCTTGGAAGAAGGGCAAAATGGAAAGATTATGTTGATTTATATTTTATTTTAAATAGTGGAATTTCGTTAATTGAAATTATTAATAAAACTAAATTATTGTTTAATTCAGAAACTTCCACTGTTTTTAATGATAGAATATTTTTAGAACAACTGACGTATTATGAAGATGTTAGTTATGAAGAAGATGTTATCTATTTAACAGATAATCCTCCAACAGATGATAAGATTAAATTGAATTTGAAAAAAAATGTTTTTGATTATTTAAATAACAATTCATAAGATTGAAACCCATCCTCGACATACAACACATCAGCAAAAAGTTTAAGATTAATCATGAACAGCAACCTTATTTGAGTTTGCGTGATTCGTTGTCTAATATTTTTAAATCTAAAAAAACAACAGAAGATTTTTGGGCCTTAAAAGATGTCAGTTTTAAGGTCGAAGAAGGAGATACGGTTGGAATTATAGGAAAAAATGGGGCAGGTAAATCAACATTGCTAAAAATATTATCAAAAATAACACCACCTACGAGTGGTAAAATTATTTGTCGTGGAAGAATCGCTTCTTTATTAGAAGTTGGTACAGGTTTCCATCCCGAACTTTCAGGCAGAGAAAACATATTTATGAATGGCAGTATTTTGGGCATGCACAGAGCAGAAATTCTTAAAAATTTTGATGCGATTGTTGATTTTGCGGGGATAGAAAAATTTATAGATACTCCTTTAAAACATTATAGCAGTGGGATGCAATTAAGGTTAGCTTTTGCAGTTGCTGCTTTTTTAGAAAATGAAGTTTTGATTATTGATGAGGTATTAGTTGTTGGAGACGCAGAGTTTCAAAAAAAGTGCATGGGAAAAATGGATGACGTAAGTAAAAGCGGCAGGACAATTTTGTTTGTGAGCCATAATATGGGGGCTGTAAAGCAGTTATGCACAAAAGGTGTTTTAATTAGTAAAGGAATTGTTTCTAATATTTCCAATATTGATGATGTTATTAAAGGATATACAAATGAATTTTCTGAGATTAATTGCTTTAACAATGGCGAATTAATTATTAAAGGAAAAAGTATTTTCAAAATAAATTTGTACTCAGGAAATAAATTATGTGATTCAGTTTGTATGAATAGTGATCTTAAGTTGAAAATATATTTTAATACTAAGGTTGATTTAACTTATCCTATTATTGGACTTGTAATTAAAGATTTTTTAGGGAATGCTATGATTGGAATAAATAATAAGCATTATTTAGGAAACATAATGAGTAGTAAAATTAATAAAGGTTTTTTCGAAGTTGAGTTTCCTGAAATTAATTTGATACATGGCGATTATTTAGTTGATGTTTATTTTGGTAATGAACATGTTGATTTTGAAATTTTGAAAGATTGTTTTGTCTTAAAAATAGATAAAGATCCTAATAATGGAGCTCCTGAATTCCCTAAATTAGAAATAAATAAAATTTTTTATAAAAAGGTTAAATGGAGATTGGATTCTATTTAATTAATAAAATACCATGAAAGTAAATTCTCCATTTAGCGCCTCGGTAGAAGCTGTAATTGTTTATGCAATAAATACAGAATATATAATATCAGGCTATATGAAAATGTATAATATTGATGTGTCGAATAATTTTAAAAACTTAAACCAAATATATCTTTGCAAATGTCCTTTGACATCTCTAGAATTTTTTTATCCATTAAATTTAGATGGGAATTCTGATTTCTACGAACAATTATCATTAAATAATTGGTATTATAATGTTAATAGATGGGAACATAAAGAAATAATTAATAGAATAAAAGAAGAAACTTCTATTTTAGAAATCGGTTCAGGAGATGGTGTTTTTCTCAACAATTTAACTTCTCAAAAAAAAATAAGTTATACTGGATTGGAATTAAATTTAGCAGCAATAGAGAAGGCTAAATTGAAAAGAATTAATTTAATTAGTGAAACTTTAGCTAATCACGTTTCAAAAACATATAACGTAGAAAAGTATGACATTGTGTGTTCTTTTCAGGTTTTAGAACATATTTCAGATATTAATTTAATAATTCAAGATTCATTGAAAGCATTAAAAAAGGGTGGGCGTTTAATTGTCGCAGTGCCAAACAATGATGCTAGTTTTATGAAAAATAATTCACATCCTAGTAAATATCTTAATATGCCACCACACCACGTTAATTTATTTAACGAACAATCACTGTATAAATTACAAGAAATTTTTAATTTAAAGTTATGTGAAATCTTAAAAGAGCCAATACAGGAAAATCATATTGATGTATTATTATACAATGAAATTGCAAGAATTTTTAATAATTATACTTTTTTTGCAAAATTGTTTTGGTATTTTAAATTGAATGTTTTTATTAAACCTTTTTATAGATTGACTCAAAAATCAAGTTTAGGGCATACCATAATAGCTATTTATGAAAAGTAACATTAATTATCAAAGGTTTGAAAAACAAAATTAAAATCGTTTGTATAATAAATTCTCTAAATATAGGAGGGTCTGAAAAAGTGCTAATCGATAGTGCTAATAGTTTGGATAATAATTTATACGAAGTAACAATTATATCTTTAAGTTTATTTGATGCTGATAAAACAATGTTAAATGTTGTAGGTGTTAATTCAAATATTCGTATTTTTTATTTTAATTATGTTTTTTTTAATGATTATTCACTTTTGGGTTATTTAAAATTGTTTTTTAAAAATAAAAAATCTTACTCTGATATTGATAAGATAATTAAAGTAATTGACGAAATAAAGCCTGATATTATACATTTTCATACAAGTCCTAGGGAATTGTTAATTAAACGGTTTTTTAAAGTTAATGCTAAATATGTTTACACTGACCACCTATTGAGAATTAATAAAAATGATTATGGGGTTGTTAAATCAAAAATTCTATCAATTATCTTTCGAAGACTATATTCTGGTTATTATGTTATAGCTGTTTCAAAAGAAATTGAAAAAAGTTTGTACAAGAATAAAATAATAAATACTAATAAAAAAATAACAACTATATTAAATGGCGTCAATGTTGATTTATTTAATATTGTTGATTCTCACATAGATTTTGATAAACTTAATGCAATTTATGTCTCAAGAATAGAAACTATTAAAGGACATGAAGATTTAATAAAAGCCTGGGCATTGCTTCCAGATATTAACAATAAACATCTCTATTTGGTAGGGCCTGATGGTTTAAATGGTAAAATCCAAGCTCTTACCAAAGAATTAAATTGCGAAGATTCAGTAACGTTTACAGGGCCTTTTTCAAACCCAAGAGATTTACTTGCTAAATCAAATATTGCAATTTTTCCTTCATATAAGGAAGGCTTACCTCTTGCTTTACTTGAGAAAATGGCAATGGGCTTACCAATTATTGTTTCTAATATTGATGAATTAACGTCCATTATTACTAATGAAAAGAATGGAATTGTTTTTAAGTTAGGAGATGTAGTTGATTTATCAGAGAAAATTCGATTTGTTTACTTTAATAAATTCTTAGCAGAAGTTATTGGCAAGAATGCAAGGAAAACAGTAGAATTAAATTATAATTTCAAGGATAATATTTCTAAACTGGAAATTTTTTATGATACTATCTTAAATTAATTATCTTGAAAAAACAAATACTATATCTTCACGGCAGACCTTCGTCTCATTTTCTTCATAGAGGATTAGCAAATTCTCTTGGAGTAGACTCAGAATTTGTAGATAAAAAATACCGTTGGCAAGATCAAAATTTCGGCCCAATTAAAAATTTTTATGCCTGGTTTGTAAACGCTTTTTATTATCGAAAATACGTCAATTATGATTTCATATTACTAGATGGACTTCATTTTAGTCCTATTATTGCTAAAAAAATTGGTGTGTTGCCCAAGAGAATTAAAATAATATCACACATGGGAAATCAACTCCCTTATTTTATGTTATCAAACCAATTACCTTTATATAGTAGAATATTACACAAGTGGCTCTTTAATAATTACGATTATATTTTTTGCGAAGGAGATATGATTAAAGAAATAATTATAAAAGTAAACCCTAATATAAAAACTCCTTTATTATCAGTTTTCACTGGCCCTTTAAATAGCAGAGTAGAACTTTTGAGAAAGCTTAAGCCAGAATTTAAAAATTATAATATTATTACTATTGCTAGCGGTCCAGGCGAGGGTCGTATATATTATAAAGGCTTGGATATAATGATTGGCAGTTTTATCAAAGCAAAAAAGTATTTGCCATTATTAAAGTATTATATATTAGGAGAATGGAGCAATGAAGATATAAAGTATTTATCAGCAACTTACAGATCTGAAGAATTTGAAAATATTTTTTTTGTGGGAAATAAACCAGATATGACGGATTATTTAAAATATATACAAAATAGTGATTTAAGCATACATTTGGCGCGCGGAGATGCTTTCCCAGGGTCAACTACCGAGGCTATGCATGCAGGAGTGCCTGTTATTATATCAAATTATACAGGAACTAAGCAAATTTTAAATCAAGTAAATTCTAATTTAATTGTAAATTTATCTCAGGATGAATTGGCGGAAAAAATAATCTGGTATTTTAATCTTCCCATTGAAGAGAAAATGGAGCTATCAAGTAAATTAAAAGAAATTTCTATATATTATACAGAGGAAAACGCTATTAAACTTTATAAAGAAACGTTTAATAAAATAAATACTAATGAAACAAATAATATATAAATTATTAGAAGGGATTTTTAAGAATGGGATTAAAACAAAAATTTCTGGTATTTCATTGAAACTACCATTTCGTTTTTACAGATATTATGAAAGTGATTACGAAATTGAAAACGTTTCATTTTTTAAAAAACATGTAAAACAAAAAGATACGGTTATTGATATCGGTGCTCAAATTGGTTTAATGACAAAACTATTTGCTGATTTGGTTGGCAAAAATGGTAAGGTTTATTCTTTTGAACCTACTCCTAAAACTTTTAGTGTACTGAAGGAAACAATAAAAATTAACGACATTGAAAAAATAGTTTTTCCTATTCAACAGGCTGTTTCCGACAAAAAGGGAACTGCCATATTTAATATTTCTGACGTTGATATTGACGCGGCAAATAGTTTATCTAACTCAGCTAGGAATCATGCAACATCTGGAATTGAAGTAAATATTACATCAGTTGATGAATTTGTAAAAGACATGTCTATAAGCAAAATTAATTTCTTAAAAATAGATGCTGAAGGAGCGGAATATTATGTTCTTTTGGGAGCAGAAAATACAATTGAAAAGCATAAACCTATTTTAAACTTAGCGCTACATCCTATGGCTTTAATTGATTTTAATTCTTCATTGTCATTAATATTTGATTTCATAAAAAATAAAAAGTATAAGATTATTTATAGATCAGATGAGATGAGTGAATCTGTTTTTATAAATAAAAGAGATTTGTTTGACGTTCAACTTATACCTATAACAAATTAAATGGGGGTAAAACTTAGTAGACAAAAAAAACGTAATTGGATGTTATCAATTCTCTATAAATTGAGCAAGTTACCTATGCTTAGTAATAGAGCTAAATTTAAATTTTTTCTAAATTTAGAATGGATTTTTGAAAGACTTGCCCATGAAAAATCATTCGAGTACTATTCGACCGAAAGCCATCCTTTAAGGATTTATTCAAATAATTATATTTTAAACCTTATTAAAAAAACTGATTCTGTTATTGATATAGGTTGTCATGCTGGACAAATAACATCCGTTATCGCTTCAAAAGCAAAGGAAGTAATCGGCATTGACTATAATTCAGAAGCCATTAATTTAGCTAACAAAGTTTTTAAAAAAGACAATTTAATTTTCCTAAATGACGATGTTAAAAATTTTTTAAAGGGAAATTCCAAATCCTTTGATGTTTTAATTTTATCGCACATACTTGAACATCTTGAAGATCCAAAACAAATAATAATAGATTGCAAACCTTTTGTGAATTATATGTATATTGAATTACCTGATTTTGATAAATCATATATGAATCATTATAGATATGATCTTAAATGTGATTTAATATACACTGATATAGATCATGTCAATGAGTTTGATAGAATTGAAATGAAAGCATTAATAAATGATACTGGCTTTACTATAATCGAGTCAGAATTTCGATTTGGCGTCCAAAGACATTGGTGCAAAAAAAATATTGAATAAAGCCATACTCATATATTATCCTTCTAATAAGCCAAGTAATGTTATTGAAACTATTGCGAAAGGGTTTATTGAAAATGGACATCAAGTATTTTTATTAACTCAGACTTCAAAAGGGGATTTACACAGAATATTTGAAAAACTTGGTGTGTATACAGACTCTTATCTTATTTCGAAAAAAACATCTTTAATTTATTATTTAAGACATTTAATTTATCTTATTTCTTTTTGTCGAAAACATAATATAACATCTGTTCAATCTCATCTGCAACAATCCAATATTATTGCCGTTTTTGCTCAATATTTTATTAAATCTAGAGTGGTTATTTATAGGCATCATCTAATTGAATTAAACAAAATCTCCAGATATTTTGATAGAATTATAAATACTTTAGCTAAAAGAATTGTCGTACCATCTGAAGTAATCAGGGATAAAATGATAAAAGACGAGCATGTTTATTCAGAAAAAATTAAACTAATACCATATGTTTATGATTTTTCACAATACCCTAATCCTAGTCAAGAAAACATTATTAGTATTAGAAATAATTATAAATGTAAATTATTGATATTAATATGTGGAAGATTTGTTTCTTTAAAAAGAAACGATTTAGTTTTTTATGCCTTAAAAAAACTAATAGACCAAAGTTATGATATTAAATTAATGGCTTTAGATGAGGGACCAGGAATGGAGAAACTTAAAGAATATGTTAAAGAGAATCATTTAGATAATAAAGTTGACTTTTTAGGTTATCGAAAGAATGTGATGGATTATATCGCTGCATGTGATGTTTTAGTAAATCCTTCATATGCAGAAGCAAGTAATAATTCTGTCAAAGAGGCTGGAAGTCATTCTAAAAACGTTATAGTATGCTCTCATGTAGGAGATTTTTCAGAGTATATTATTCACAAAAAAAACGGCTATCTTGTCAACAGAGATAATCCTTTAGCAGAAATTATTGATTGTTTAAAAATTATTTATAATGATGATAGTAGGCATTTAATAGGTCAAGAATTAAAGAAAACCATTTATCAAAAATTTCATAAGTCAGAAATTATAATACAAACACATTTACAATTATTATTTGATTAAATGTTATGTCGTCAGAAAGGCAATTAGATAATGTAAATGATCCTTGGAGTGGAGAGCATTTTCATCGATATGAAGAAGCCTCTAAGCTAATTCCATACAATCCTTCTAAAATTTTGGATATAGCTTGCGGCAGCGGTTTTGGGTCTCAATATTTAGCCAAATTCGGACATCAAGTGATTGGTGGTGATTTATCAAAAGATACAATACTTGATTGTAAGAATAAATATAATCTTGCTAATTTATCATTTCAGGAAATTGACGGTACAAAAATTCCCTATGAAAATCATTTTTTTGATATTGTCATTTCTTTTGAAACAATAGAACATACAACTCAATACAAAAAAATGTTAGAAGAGTTTAAACGAGTTGTTAAAGATGATGGTACAATTATTTTATCAACCCCTAATTTTTTAATAAATAGTCCTGGAGGTGTTATTATTAACAAATACCATACTCAAGAATGGATTTATGAAGATTTTTTAAAAATATTAAGAGATTCATTTTCAAATGTCACTTTACTTGGACAAGAATATGTTAGATACAAATCACATACTGAGTTAAAATATAAGATTGCCAATATAGTTGAAAATATTTTTTATATCCGAGGAATAAGAAAACTTTCTATTTCTATACAGGATGCTATCATGAACATGATTATTCAGGAGCCAATGTATCCCTTATCTTCTAATTATAGATTTACTAAAGACGTAGATGAAATTAAGAGATGTAAAACCTTTTTTGCTATTTGTAATCCTTAATGACAACTTCTTCTCTTATTAGTATTGTTATTCCTTGCTATAATGGAGCTCATTATATCGCAGAAACTCTTAATTCTATTTTATCTCAAGCATACCAAAAATTTGAAATTATTGTGGTTGACGATGGAAGCTTTGATGAAACAAATGCAATTATAAATAGATATGTAGATAATAGAATTAAATATGTCTATCAAACAAATCAAGGAGTATCAGTTGCTAGGAATAATGGATTTAAATTGGTAAGAGGCCAATATGTTGTTTTTTTTGATGCAGATGACTTAATGAGTTTCAATTTTCTAACTGAAAGAGTTTCAATTTTAATTCGTGATTCAGTAACAGATTTTTGTTGTTCACAAATAAAAAAAATTGATGAGATGAATAACATCATTGGAAATGATATTTATAATGGCTACTCCGACAAATTTAGCCATGATATTCTTAGCTTTAATCAAAAGTTGACTACTTGCCCATCTAATTATTTATTTAGAACAAGTTTTTTGATAAATAATAAAATACTGTTTAATGAAAATCTATCTAGTACAGCAGATAAATATTTTTTATTAGAGTGCGATTGTTTAGGGAAAGGTTATCAAATAAATAATAACGCCTTTCTTTTATACAGAATATCAGCTAAAGGAATGTCACAAGTATTAAACATTGGATTGATTAATGACAATATCCAATTTGAAAAGGAAATTTTAATTTTGTTGAAAAATATTGGTTTCACAAAAAAACTTATCAATGATTTTTTGGCAAAAAACCGTTTATCCATCTCAATTTCATTTTTAAAAATAAGTATTTACAACAAGTCATTTACTTACTTTATTAAATCTATAATTAGTAATCCGAAAGTTTTAGTACAATATTTATTTAATAAGTTAAAAGGCAACAACTTTAGATTTATAAATTAAATTTAAACTACTTTTATAAATATAGATTTTTTTTAGGCTTGGCCATAGATTGCACAACTACTAAACTAGAAATAAAAAATGGAATGCATGGTATTTTTAACCTTACTAAAGTTCCAAAATTTGATATAGAAACACCAACTGATAAAGCAAAGAAAATGGAAAAGATGAACGAAAATAATACAAGTGGATGAGATTTTACAAGTTTAAAAAAACCAAAAACTTTCAAGCGAATTAATAAAAAAATACAGTATCCCAAAATAGAAGTATTTTCTATAGCTGAAATCAGCATCACGACATTTTTAGTATCAAATAGCGTTGGCCTAAATAAAGCTGCAAATATGGCTTTATGTGAAACAGACAACAGGCCTGTAATAGTAGGCTCATAATCACCAATATCAAAAGTATTGCCACTATAATAACTTTGCTTTAAATCTTTTTGGGCACCCGAAGCTGTCACAATTACATTGTCTATAGAATATTGTCCAAGATCTGCTTCTAAATAATTCATTACAGAAAGAAGAATAGCAGCTCCAGTTACAATAATCAAGGGCGCTGCTAACAGCTTGAGTAGAACATTTTTTATGTTAGATAATCTTGTAGCTACAATCCACAAAATGGAGCCTGGCAATAATGCAAGAAGAATATAAGGCTTAATAGATACTAATAAAAATGAGGTAAATAAAAGCAAAAAGGCAAACTTCAGTTTATATTTTTTTTGAACAAATAACCAATAAAAAGCATATACATAAAGGCAAGTAGCTGATAATGTAAGGCTGTCCTTTAAAACCCCACTTCCCCAAAAAATAACGGAAGGCATAAATAAAATAGGAATACATAGTTGTTTAATTAAATGAGGAAATTCTTTAATATAAATCATAAATAAATTCCAAACTCCCACATAACATCCCGATGCAACTAAAATGGCTGTTGTGATATAACTTTTTCCGCCAATGAATATAAACGGTACAAAACATTTTGAAACAAAATAAGAATACTCATCATTTACCCAATAAGTGAAATTCTTAGGGGAATTTAATAAGTAGTACTCGGAAAAAAGTGGTGTACCAAAGTATACGTGTAAAAAATTACTTGGGTTTTCAAAAAGAACATCTACCAAAGCAATTGCAGTATAATAATAGTTTAGCGTATCACCGCCGCCATAATAATAAAAATAAACCAATCCCAAAGCAATGGCACCAATTATTTTGGCAATTAATCCAGGTAAAAAATACTTAAATGCGATATGTTCGTGTTGATGTTTTAACTTATATTTATATGCTAACAATAAAATGACCAACAAATAAATAGGAGGCAATAGTATATCAAAAACATTCATATTTCTTTCATAAAATTACGCAATAAATTGTTTTGAACAAGCACACGCTATATATTACTTTTGACGGATTAAGCGATCCATTAGGTCAATCACAAATATTGCCCTATTTATGTGGAATTGCTAAGAACGGTTATCAAATAACGATTTTGTCTTGTGAAAAGGAAGTTAGGTTAAACATAGAAAAGAAGGGCATTGAAAATATGATTAAAGATTTACCAATCAGGTGGAAGTATGTTTTGTATGATCAAAGAGGCCATTTTTTTACACGCTTTTTTTATATTAGAAAGCTTTCTTTTTTAGCCAAAGAAATTATTTCAAAACAATCTATTTCTTTGATTCATTGTCGAAGCTATCTCGCTTCGTTAATAGGATTGAAATTTAAAAAAATATATAATATTCCCTTTGTATTTGACATGCGTGGTTTTTGGGCCGATGAAAGGATTGATGGCTCAATATGGAAAAAAAATAATCTACTGCATCTCTTTTTTTACAAGTATTTTAAAAATAAAGAAAAACAGTTTTTACTTAAATCAGATGCTGTTATCTCACTAACCTATTCTGCACTTAATGAACTTAAAAAAAAATTCCCAAATTATTTAATTGAACAAAAAAGCATAGTAATACCTTGTTGTACTAATATTCAATTGTTTAATAAAGATAAATTAATAACGAATCGGGAATTAGATGGAATAAAGGCTTCAGATCATATAATCATTTACACGGGCTCCATTGGAACTTGGTATTTTACCAAAGAATTAATTGATTGTATATTGCTCTGGAAAAATTACATTCCCAATATTAAATTACTGATTGTTACAAAAGATATAATCGAACTTGATTTAATTTTGAAGAAGTATTCCGAAGAAGAAAATGCTTTAATTATAAAAGCATCAACGTCTTATCAAGAAATGCCAGAATATTTAGCCATGGCGAAAGCGTCTATGTTTTTCATAAAACCATCTTATTCAAAAATAGCTTCTTCCCCAACAAAAATGGCCGAATGTTGGGCAATGAATTTGCCTATTATAACAAATTTAGGCATTGGGGATAATGATTTATATTTTAATCATCATCATGGCGGAATATTAATTCATGATTTTACCTCAGAAGAATATATAAAAGCATGTATTAATTATTTAACCTTGTTAAGTAAAAATATTAATTATCGAGAAATCGCTTCGTCTTATTTTGACACTCAACAAGCAATTTTGAAATACACTTCTATTTATGAATCATTAACCAATAAATGAAAAATATATTTAACTCAAAAAATCAATATAGAGCATTGATAAGTTTTCAAGGAAGTGATTTTTATTTCAAAATTTATAAAAGAAATATTTGCAATCATTATATAGCAGAGTAAAAAAATTAGTACTGAAAAATCATAAGTTTAAAAAGAGTTTTTATACTTAATAATATCACAAATATTCTTACATTTAGTAGCACCAATCTAAATATATGGAAACAATTATCGTTACTGGCGGAGCTGGTTATATAGGATCACATACAATTATTGAGTTAATAGAACAAACCGATTATAACATTGTTTCAATTGATAATTTTTCAAATTCAAATAAAGAAACATTTGAAAGGATTGAAAAAATTACTGGCAAATCTATAAAAAATTTAAATGTTGATATTTGTAATTTAGAAGCCTTAGCTTTAGCAGTTAAATCAATTAAAAATCCAGTTGGCGTTATACATTTTGCTGCTTTTAAATCTGTTGGCGACTCTGTATTAAATCCATTATCATACTATCATAACAATCTTAATTCATTAATTAATATTTTACATATTTGCAAAACACTTGATATTAAAAATTTTATTTTTTCATCTTCTTGTTCTGTATATGGAAATGTCACGGATCTTCCTGTTACCGAAAACACACCTTTCAGTTTTGCGGAATCTCCTTATGCACACACAAAACAAATAGGAGAAGAAATGACTTCTAATTTTACAAAAAGTAAAAGCGATTTTAATTCTGTTATATTGCGTTATTTTAATCCAGTAGGTGCACACAAAAGTTCTTTTAATGGTGAGTTATCTAAAGAAAAACCAAATAATTTGGTGCCGTTTATTACAAAATCTGCTTTGGGTATTTTGCCGCCACTCACTGTTTTTGGCAATGACTACGATACAAGGGATGGTTCTTGTATCCGTGATTACATTCATGTAACAGACATTGCAGTAGCACATGTTAAAGCTTTGCATTACATCATCAATAAAAAAAATCAAGAGAACATTTCAATTTTTAATTTGGGAACTGGTAGTGGAGTGACTGTTCTGGAATGCATTCAATCATTCGAAAAAGTAACTCAGCAAAAATTGAATTATGTTATTGGAAAACGAAGAAAAGGAGATGTTATAAAAATATATGCCGACAATACATTAGCAAAAAAAGAATTAAATTGGATTCCGAAGTTTAATCTAGATGATATGATGCTTAGTGCATGGAATTGGGAATTAAATTTACTAAGCAAGAAAGCGGATTTAAAACGTTAAAACAAAAAAGCCTGAATAAAAATTTATTCAGGCTTTTTTTATTCCCATCATCTTTATTAAGCTGTTGGTTTTGTTTTTTCAATTATTTGTTTAGCAGAATCTAACATTTTTTGTATTTGAGCTTTGCCTAAAGGTTCTCCATCAGTTGGCACAACGTCCTGAAAAACATAAGAGCTTCCAGCAATTTTTTGAATGGTATAAAAATGAAATTCAGGGCCTGTAATGGCACTTTCCCACAATATAGTTTGAGGTTCATTAATGATATATGATTTAAAAATATTTACATCGTTTGAAGTAATATCACTTTTTAGTAAAGTAATATCACCTGGGTCTTCTGTAATTGAAATGTGAAAACCATTACCTACTTTAATTTCTAATGCGCCCCAACTTTGCTCAACAACGTTTAGTTTTTCACTGACAGTGTCAGGAATAAAAATTGAAAAGGGTTTTCCGTATTTACTCAAATCTAATACAACCATTCCGGCTGGCGCTACGATTTCAACTTTTTCTTCTTTTGGTTGACAAAAGGTTAATGCAAGGCAAAAAGTAATTGTCAATGATAATAATGTAAATGTTTTTTTCATGTTCTATTTTTTTACAGTTAAAAATTATTTTTTATTGCTATTTTTTTGGTTAACAAATGTAATTGAAAAAGAATCGAATTTAAAAATAAAAGGATATTATTTTTAGAATGGCTATTTAAAGGACAATAAAGATGAATGATTTAGGCTTAAACAAAAAACCCTCCGATTAACGGAGGGCTTTTTTTATTACTTTTTTTTAGCTGCTTTCTTTTTAGCTGCTTTTTTCGGAGCTGCTTTTTTAGCTGCTTTTTTAGCTGCTTTTTTCGGAGCTGCTTTTTTTGTTGCTTTTTTTGCTGCTTTTTTCGGAGCTGCTTTTTTTGCTGTTGCCATGGTTTTTTGTTTTTAAGTTTTTATTAACACGAAGTAAATAAATTTATTGATGCTAACTAATTTTCTACACATTAATTTATTAACATAAAATTGTTGAAACTGTTGATAGCAAATTTAGATAAGACATTTACAAAATCGGCAATCATATAAAATTTATTTTTAATATTATTCAGCCCTTCGTAATGCTTGTTATTAAAGGGATTTAGAGCTAGATAAAAATTGAAGAAAGAAAAAAATTTATCAACTGAAATAAAATAAAGTATTAAAGTTGACATAAATGTTTTTTCAGATTTCTAAAAATAATTCTATTTCACTTGCCATTCATTTTCAATTTCCCATCCTGCTAAAATTTTCACAGGTGTTTCGTTGTAGTAAATTATTTCTGGCTGAATATTTAATAAATAATTTCCAACGTCAAAAAGGCTATTTTTATTAGCATCTTCAACTATTTTAATAAAATAATTTCCAGGTAATAAATTTTTAAAATCAAATTGTTGAGTTGAACTGGACGTTAATGATAATTCAACTTTATTATTTTTTACAATGCTGCCATTTTCATTCAATAATAAAATCAGATAGTTTTCTTTTTTAGGGAAAGTCAATTTCAAATTTAATTTTCCATAATCTTCTTCGCTTGTTGTTGTAAATTTATAATTTAAAGAATCATTTATTCTTCCATTATCATCTTTAAAGGCTCCTTTATTGACTATTAATGCGTATTGAGCGTCTTCTTTTAATTTAGTAATGATGTTATATGCGTATTGTTTTTTTTCATTTTTAATTATTTCGAATGCTTGCTTTATTTTTAAAGTGTCTTTCAATTCAAATAGTGATATATCATTTCGATTTAACTTTTCAAATTGATGAGGCATATTTAATTCTAAGTATAAGGTTTCAAAATAAGGAATTGAATTGTTGAAATTAGTTTTCAAAATATATTTTAGTCCTCTCTTATTTTTTATTTTATCTACATCGTTTTTACTAGGAATCTTAAAAAAGATGGTATCATTTAAATGATCTTTGTAATGAATGATGGTTTTAAGGGTATCATAAGTATTACCATAGTAAAGCGTTAAACTATCTTTAAATGGATTGAAAGAATAGTTTAAAATTTGTTTTGCTTCAATTTTAATTAAATCATTGCAGGGGACATTATAAATAAGCGTGGCTTTTCCAAATTCATTGGTCATAATTTTTTTTAGAAATTGTTTTGTTAATGCTTCTTTAGATAATTTCATCTGAATAGAGCTTGTATCAATTGATAGAACATTTTTTGGTAAGAATCCTATTTCTTCAGAAGTGCCGTCATAAACTAAGTTTTTATTGTCATCTTTTATGGCAATTATTTTAAAATTAGTGTTTGGCAAATAATCGAATAAGAAGTTTCCTAATTGATTTGTTTTTGAAATGTAAATCGGCTTTTGTTTATAGATGATGCTATCTTCAGAATTTCCAGGATACAGTCCAATTAATATATTGGCAACTGGTTTGTTGTTTTCGGCACTTATTAAATGACCTTTGATTTTGAATGTATCAATTATTGAGCCTGTACTAAAAACATATTCAAATCCCGGAATGGCATTATTTTCATTATTGTCAACGATTGCGTTTCCAAAGTATAGTTTATATGTTGTATTTGGCAATAGTTCTTCTTTAAATTCTAGTTCTAATATTTTACCGCGTGCTTCTATCAGAGGAAATTCTTTTGTTTGTGGCGTTATCACAAATTGATTGATTAAATTTTTTAAACCAATGTATTCATCAAATTCAATTCTAATTTTTTTTTGATTAAAATTTACAGAGGCATTTTTTGGTAAGTAAGTTAAAGCCTTTGGAGGCGTAGTATCTCTTTTTCCTCCCGTTAAGGGTGCTATTTGAGCGCACTTAACAAAAAATAAAATGATACTTATATATATGAATACTTTCATCAATTTTAAGAAACAAAGAAAGACAATTTTTTACACACTCCTTTATTGTATAAACAAATTAAATTCAATTACTTTATGTAAGTTTTAAAAACAGTTTAATGCAATATAAATTTGATTTTTTAATAATAGGAAGTGGTATAGCAGGTTTAAGCTATGCTTTAAAAGTGGCAGAAAAAGGAAGTGTTTGTATTATTACTAAAAGTAATGAAGATGAATCAAATACTAAATATGCTCAGGGAGGAATTGCTGCTGTTTGGGACAAAACAGATTCTGTTGAAAAACATATTAAAGACACTTTAATAGCTGGCTCTGGTTTGTGTAACCAAGATATCGTAAAAATAGTGATAGAAGAAGGGCCAACTCGGGTAAAGGAATTGATTGAGTTAGGGACTAATTTTGATAAAGTAAATGAATTGAATTATGATTTAGCCAAAGAAGGCGGGCATTCGGAAAATAGAATATTACACCATAAAGATATTACTGGCTATGAAATTGAAAGAGCGCTTATCGTTCAAATAAAAAAAAATAAACGAATTACTGTTTTAGATTATCACTTTGCCATTGATATCATAACGCAGCACCATTTAGGTGAAGAAGTAACCTCTAAAACAGAGAACATCAATTGTTTTGGTGCTTATATATTAAATACCAAAACACAAACGGTAGATAAAGTTTTAGCTAAAACGACGCTGATGGCAACTGGCGGAATCGGCCATGTATATGCCACAACAACTAATCCAACCATAGCAACTGGAGATGGTATTGCAATGGTATACAGGGCCAAAGGAAGAGTGCGCGATATGGAATTTGTTCAATTTCATCCAACATCTTTATATCATCCTGGAGAGAATCCTAGTTTTTTAATTACCGAAGCCATTAGGGGTTTTGGCGCTATTTTAAAAACAGTTGATGAAAAAGAATTTATGCATAAATATGATCAGCGGTTATCTCTTGCGCCGCGCGATGTAGTTGCTAGAGCAATTGACAATGAAATGAAAACGCGTGGGGATGATTTTGTATTATTAGATTGTAGAGATATTGATCGAAAATCATTTATTGAACACTTTCCTAACATATATAATAAATGTATGAGCATTGGGATTGACCCTTTTGTAAAATTAATTCCAGTTGTGCCGGCCATGCATTACATATGTGGTGGTATTTTGGTAAATGATATAGGACTGTCAAGTATAAAAAATTTATATGCTGTTGGAGAGTGCGCTTGTACCGGTTTGCATGGCGCAAATCGCTTGGCTAGTAATTCTTTATTAGAAGCCATTGTATTTGCTGATAGGGCTGCGCAGCATTCAATAAATAAAATCGATGCTATAAATTACGAAGAGAATATTCCAGATTGGAATTCAGAAGGAACTGAACACGCTGAGGAAATGATTTTAATTACTCAAACAAAAAAAGAAGTTCAGCAAATTATGAGCAATTATGTTGGCATCGTTAGATCTGAATTAAGATTAAAAAGAGCTTTCGATCGTTTAGAAATTTTATACAAAGAAAATGAAGCATTGTATGAAAAAACAACCATTACCCAAAAACTAGGTGAACTGCGAAATTTAATTTGCATCGGTTATTTAATTATAAAGCAAGCCATCAAACGAAAGGAATCAGTGGGATTACACTACATGGTTAACTATAAAAAATGATTTTCTTTTTTTTATAATTAGCAAAAAAGTATTACATTTGCCCGCTCATTTGGTAGGTATAGCTCAGCTGGTTAGAGCATCGGTTTGTGGTACCGAGGGTCGCCGGTTCGAACCCGGTTACTTACCCTAAAAGACTGTCAAACATTGGCAGTCTTTTTTTAATTTTAATACAAAATACAACTAAAGAATGAGTTACATTATTTCAGGAATACAGCAATTGGGTGTTGGAAATATAAATACACAAGAAACATTTACGTGGTATAGAAAAGCTTTTGGAACAGATATTAAAATATTTGAAGAAGCGGCAATGGCAGAACTGATGTTGCCATACACAGATAATAAATCCCATGCCCGTCATGCTATTTTAGCAATTAGCTTGAATGGAGGAGGCGGTTTTGAAATTTGGCAATACACCAGCAGAAAAGCACAAAATGCTCAATTTACTATTCAACTGGGTGATATTGGAATTTTTGCTGGAAAAATAAAGTCATTTGATATTCAACAATCATTTAATCACTTAAAAGAATTTGGCGCAAAACTATTAACCGACATCACAATCTCTCCTGATGGCAGAAAACATTTTTATATTCAAGATTTGTGGAGTAATACTTACGAAATTATTGAAGAAAAAAAATCGTGGTATATGAAAAAGAATTTTTCAACAGGTGGTGTTTTAGGCGCTATCATTGGCGTTAAGGATATAAATAATTCTATTAATTTATATAAAACAGTTTTAGGATTCGATGCCATAGTTAGTGACACAACGGATGTTTTTAAGGATTGGAATGGCGTTGAAGGCGCAACAAAAAAAATACGAAGAGTAATTTTGCGAAATAGTAACCCTCGTGAAGGAAGTTTTGGTCCTTTATTAGGAGATAATGAAATTGAATTAGTCCAAGCATTGGATTATACTCCTAAAAAAATATTTGAAAATAGATTATGGGGAGATTGCGGATTCATTCATTTATGTTTTGATATAAAAAATATGTCAAGCCTAAAAGTGGCTTGTGAAAAAGCTGGGCATCCATTCACAGTTGATGGTGGTGCTGGATTTGAAATGGGAGAAGCTGCAGGCCATTTTACTTATATTGAAGACGCTGATGGCACATTAATAGAATTTGTGGAAACAAAAAAATTACCAGTCATTAAAAAAATTGGTTGGTATTTAGATTTGCAAAAACGTGATCCAAAAAAAGCATTACCCAATTTCATTTTAAAAGCACTTAGATTTAGCAGAGTTAAAAATTAAGCTGTCAAAGTCCTATTCTTTATCATCTTCCATCTAAAATCACAACGATCAAAAAATAAAGTTAATGAGAAAGGTTTTTGAAATAAACCACTAATTGTGAACAAAAAATCAGCAATAAAGAAAAATCAAAAACAAGAGCAAGAATAGAGCATATGTTAGGATTTATGGAACAAAGCATGACATGTTTGTTTATTCGTTTAATTGGTATTATTAGAACCAAATTTAACTTACAATTTATTCAGTTATGAGCAAGCGGTCTAAAACCTATAAAAAATTAATAGATAGTAAATGCCTGATAGATAGAAAAAAATCGTGGTGTTGAAAAAAAAAATAGAGTATTTTTGGAAGACAGATTAAAAAAAATCGGTTAGCGGGTTCTCCGATTTTTATTCAAATCTATAAAAAATGAATTTTTAGAACCCACCAAAATATATAAACAACTAAAAAAACCAATCAACATGAAAAAAGTAGCAATCGTAGTAGCAGTAGCATTAGTAACACTTTCATCTTTTGTAAAAGGTGGTAAAGAAAAAAACTTTAAAGTGGATACCAAAAACAGTACAGTAGTATGGACCGGTAAAAAAGTTACTGGAGAACATAAAGGAAATGTCCCTTTATCTTCTGGAACAGTCGTACTAACTGATAATAAAGTTATCACTGGCACATTTGAGTTTAATTTAGCAGCACTCACAAATACGGATATAACCGACAAATCATCAAATGAAAAATTGCTTGGACATTTAAAAAGCGAAGATTTCTTTTCAACTGCAAAATTTCCAACTGCAAAATTTGTTATCACAAAAGCAACTTCTAAAGCTGGTGAAAACTATGAAGTAACAGGAAACTTGACAATCAAAGGGATTACAAATCCGATAACTTTTCCTGCGGTAATTAAAATTAGTGACAAAAAATTAGTGGCTTCTGGAAAAATCACAGTAGATCGTACAAAGTTTGATATAAAATATGGATCTAAAACTTTCTTCGAAAGCATAGGTGATAAAGCAATTTATGATGACTTTATTTTAGATGTAAATTTAACTGCTGATTCACAATAATTTTTTGCATCAGTTTGTTTTTAATTTTTTTCTAAATAAAAAATTAATCTCTAACATTTGAAATTTTTTAAAACTCAAAACATCTTGCAGGATGTTTTGAGTTTTATTTTTTTTTAAAGCCCTATTTGGATTTACAAATAATTTAATAAGTTCTCAATGCACAAAGATATTTCATACTAAGCTAAGAAAATTAGGCTCCTAGAAATCCAACATATGAGCCACTATTGAGAGCATTAGTTGTGTGAAACTGTCTATAACCACAAATGGTTTTTAAAAGACACATAACTTTATATTAGCTCTTCCTAGCCAATTACTTGTTGCTGTGGACTTTTGGAAGGTAGTGTTTACTCAACATTTACTCCAAAAAACACCATTCTGTATTTAGTATCAGCAAGAAAACTCAAAAACATCAATAGAATCAATACTTTTGAACACTTTATTAAGTTGGATGTGTTAGTAAAAATATTGATTTCATTGACGAATGTTGATTTATATGACATACATTCGTAAAAACATATGATT
>JBKDJY010000003.1:0-7842 GCA_046345275.1 Bacteroidota bacterium | reverse complement strand
GCTTTTCTTTTGCATGTTTAAATTTTTTTTAATGATGAATAAAAAATGCCCTAAGGAAATGTATATTTGAAGTGAAATTATTATGAACGGGATTATCCGCCAAAGGCGGATATCACCACTGAAGTCATCTCAAGGACTTTTTGTTGTAGCAGAAAGTCCTTTTACATTTCAACCAGGATTGCACTCGTGCTATCACGCAACAATCTGAACATCGGCCTTGCAAAGAGCCTTCAATTTTACGAAAATTTATATTTGGTAGGGTGATATAACGTTAGCTTTGGAAGTTAATGGCGCGCCGGAATAGGGAGGGTTGCAGCTAACGTTTTGCTAGCTTGCGCAGTGCGGCTTATGAAACACTGTCTGCCGAAACGTTTTTTTAAAGATATGTGTTTTTTAGTCTTTTGCAAAATGAAAATGTCAATTCGCGAAGCGACCTTAAATTTGCAAAAGCCTTGCACGTCCGCCCGCATTGCGCCATGGCTTGCTGTTAGCGGTAGTTTTGTTATTTAGTAATTTGTCAAGGCCAATAGGTATTTCTATTGTAATTGAAGTATTTGAGCCTTTTTAAATGCCAATCTATTGGATATTCAACAAGTGTGTCACCAATAAAGTATTTAGACTTGTCTGGAAAAATAAGTTCTTTTGTATTTTTATCAGTAACGATATCTTTGATTCTTAAGGTCATATTTTTTAAGTCAGTATTTTTTTTCTCAACTACGCTTGTTACATAATAAGAACTTGGTTCTTGATTAATTATTTTGGGTGGTTGTCGAAACCAACACACAACCGTATCTCCAATTGTCGTATTATTAAATGCAAATGCGTTAATTATACTGTCTTCTCTATTTCGCATTTGCACAGAAGTCTCAGGAGACTTGTCGGCATGGTTTACCCAATACTGTTTTATTTTTTGAATTTCCGTTTTTTCGGAATAAGGGATGTTATTTAATTTTTTGTGAAAACAAGAGAAAATAATTCTAATCATTGCGTTTGCATCTGATACACCCATGTCGTCGAATTGTTTGACTATAAAAGGGACCTGAGTTGGAAAGTCATAAGGATAAATTGGTCCAAGAGCATCCTTTTTGTAGTAATAGTCCAAATTCCATGAACCTAAAAAGAAGTACCCAATTCCGCCTTGTCCTTCGATAATGTTTATTACAGCTATTGAGCTGTCTTCATTTTTAAAGTTTAATTTACTTTCAGGTTTTAAGGCATTGTCCAAAATTGTCAAACAATGTTCAATATTTTTTGGTTCTGGTGTCCTGACATTTTTTGGCGGGATAGATAAGTAAGGCCAATACTTTGTCCAACTTGAACAACTTGTAAGAAAAATTATCAAGAAAACATATAATACTTTTTTCATATTTATTGTCAAAATTACCGCTAACGTTTTGCAGCTACCCGAAGGGCGGGACTTTTACCACAAAACTTGATTTGAAAAACTAATGTTTGATTAACCACAAAACTGTCTTTGGAACACGAAACCCCGCCTATTGCCAATGTGCTGTTAGCGGTTCGTTGTTTATTCATAATGCTTTTTTAATGGTTTATATTATCTTTTCTGTTTTCAAGATAATCGTCAACTGATAATTTACCTGAGCCGTTGAATAAAAAGAAAAATGATACTGCTAACATTTGAATGGCTTCAAAAGATTCTTTATAAGTTTTTCCCAAATGAACTAACACTAACGCAACGATAAAATTAAAAATTAATGGTAAAGCGAACCATCTGGTTTTAAAACCAACAATTATTGCAATTCCACCTATAAATTCTGTTAAAATGTAAATCCACCCCATAAGATATGGAAAAGGAACTCCCATTCCGCCAAGCCAATCTTTGTTATTGCTACCCGCGGTTAATTCAAATACATCTCCATAAGTATATTGAACTAAGTGATAACCAAAAGCAAGTCTAATGAATAGAGCTGCATACGGTTGTAAACTAGAAATTTGATTTAATTTTTTCATTTTATTTCGAATTTATTGTTCATTGTTTTTTTTGTCTAAATCCATCCTAATTCCTTTACGGTCATTTCACTTTCAACAGTTCCTGAATGCAAAGTTTGTTTTGGTTCAAATAGAAGGTTAAATACAATTTCACCTTTGGTATGTGGTCGATGTTCCACACCTTTAGGAACAATTAAAATTTCCCCTTCCTTAACTTCAACTGTTCTGCCATCACGAAAGTCCATCAAGAGTGTGCCTTTGAAAACCATAAAAAGTTCGTCTTCATGCTCGTGACTGTGCCAAACAAAATCATTTTTTATCTTACAAAGTTTCACATATTGTCCATTTAGTTCTCCAATAATGTGTGGTGTCCATAGTTTGTCGAATAGTGAGAACTTGTCTGAAATATTGATTGATTTAATTTCTTTCATATTTTTTGTCAATTAATTTCGTTGTTCGATGTAAGGTTACAATGACCGCTAACGTTTCGCGTGCAGGCGAGGTGTTTTATTTTGGGCTTTCGGCGCACTGTCGCTTGTCAAAAATATTGCAATAAAGATAGAAAAATTACTTACCGAAATTTATATTGCAATATTTTTTCTTGCAGGAACTATGAGCGAGGTAATCAGTTATTAAAACTACAGTCTGCCCGAAATAAAACATCTTGCTTGCACGCTGTTAGTGGTAGTACAATTTCAAACACCTTGTTCCTTACATTAAGAATTAATTTCTCAAACCCTGTGTCTAATTACACGCAGTTCTTTACATTTAGAACTGTTTATTATTAGTCCCAATAATATTTTTCAAACGCAATTAATTGTCCGTTTTTCTGAAATGTTACTTCAAATATTAGAATACTATCAGTATAACTTAGTGTGAAAAAGTCCTGCTCCTTATATTTAAGTTTATTTAACCCTTTTCTATATGCATAATTATGAGTGTCAACCTCAAACTTGCTATTCAATTTAATTAACGATAATATATTGTCATAGTCTTGCTTTTCAAACTTAGCTAATATTGCAAAATCGTCGTTTATTATAGGATGTGTGGGATATGGATTAAGTATTTTTCCTGATTTTGGAAATTTTATACCCGTGTAATGTTCGAACTCGTCTTTGTAAAAACTTTCTGGAGGATAAAATTGAGTAAAAGTTTGATAACTTGAAAAAACTAAAGTCAAAGCAATTAAAGCATTCCTAATTTTAAGTTCGGTAACTCTTAATTCTAATCCTTTATTAATTAATTTTCTTTTAGCAAATAAGAGCAAATGATAAATTGCAATAGAAACAATACTTGCCAAAATTGTTATAATGACGAATGCAAAAATCATAAGAATTATTGTCATTACATATTTCATCTTGTTTCGCTTGTATTACCACTAACGTTTTGGAGCTTTGCCTAGTGCGGTTTGAAACCGTTGTCTACCGAAATGCCCCTAACAATGATACAATGTTTAATGGACTTTTGCAAAGAAAAATAACTGTCTTTCGCGAAGCGGCAATATTTGCAAATGCTTATACTTCCGCCCGCATTTTTTTTAGGTGCTGTTATAGCCTAGGTGGTTTTTCTGAGGTTAATTAAAACACAGCTTTCGTGTCTGCCGATAAAAATAAATGGTTTACTTGTCAACTGTATTATTTTTTTGTCGTTTAGGAATAAACCTTGTTAGAATAATAAAGGTCGGATAAAAACTATTATTTGAATTACTATTACCGGATAGTAGTCTGTCGCAACAAACATACGATACGAACAGCTAATAAAGTTAACAGGAAATGTAATTAACCAACCAAAAAACCACCAGTCTCCACTTAATAAGTCTCTTGGATATAATGAACAAGCAACGATTCCACCTAATACAACATAAATTAACGATGTCCAAAACGCTACAATATTTTGCTTATAAAAGTCTAATAGTTTCATATAGTTGTTGTCTAAGGCTAATGTTATCTACCACTTGGCTATAACGTTTTCGCGGTTTGCGTCAGGCCGTTTTGGAACCGCTGTCTACCGAAATGTTTAAATAAAGATAGCATGTTGCTATGCAATTGCAAAGAAAAAATTAAAAACTTTTCTACCGCTTTTGCAATTGCTTTGATGTCTGCAAGGCTTGGGCAAACCGTGTGTTAGCGGTAATTTTAGACAGACATGTGCTTGACACTTTACATAGCGACAAACAAGGTAATGCTGACAATTCCTTACGACGAAAACAATCGTAGTTTCAATACTGAGGACATCGTTGACAGCGAAAAATCAATTAAAAATATTTTGACATTGCCAAATGTAAAACTACTCGGTTCCGACCAAGGTTGCGGTTGTGGTTTCAGACACGCAATGTATGACGACAATCGTTGGCTCGACGTTCTTGACGACGACGAAACTCCATTTGACAACAGTAATCACGAAAAACTGGTTGACTTTATTATTAAAAATAACAAAGACGAAAAATCTGTTGAACTATTTGCACTTTGGGCTGGCGACATATATCCGGCTGAACATCGTGAGACAATTAAACTTAATGACATTTTAGACCCCGACTTTTATTTTAAAGAACGCGGACTTTATACGGTTGAAATATAAAAAACTACCGCTAACACAGGTCTTGCACCATTTTTTGCGGGTTAGCGCTCAAATGCATAACTTGGACAAGCAAAAAACGGCGCAAGGCCTGAAACCGTTAGTACCAGTTTTTATTCATTTACAACAAATAGTTATTTATGTCAAATAATTATTTTGATAAACAATTTAATGCGTTTTTGAATTGTGCTGCTTGGTCATTTGTGAATTTTTCTTCCACATAGCTATCACTTGTCCAAACTCTCATAATGTCAATAGTCTTTGCTTGTAATTCACTCAATTCACTTTTTTTACCAAAAAGTCCTCCAAAATACATTGTTGCTTTTCCTTTACAATTAAAATCACCATCTGTTAGTAATTCAAGTCTTGTTCCGTCAGTAAACAATATGTTTACTTTTTGTCCTTTATCAATACAACCGCCTCCACCAACAGCTTTAATAGATAGTATAATTGATCCCTTACTGCTTTTCATTATGTCAATACCAAAACCTTTTTTGCCATTATCTTTTGAAACGATTAAATAATCTTTAATAGTTTCAAAGGATGTTCCAGCTACTTTGTCTTCTGTTGTTTTTACCCAATTAGCGCAGTCATTTGGGTCTAATTTCGACTGACTTGTTTTTAGAGTGTCTGCATATTTCCACGTTCCGTCCTTGGATAGAATTACTTTTTTTCCACTTTCGGTCGTTGCATTTTGTGTTTGTCCAAATGAAATACTAATAGTAAATAAAACGATTAGTAAAGTTGTCGAAATTTTTGTCATTGATTTTTTAGGTTATTTTCGTTTATAAAATTGGTACTAACGTTTTCGAGCTACCAGAAGTGCGGTTCAAGGCACTCGTCAACCGAATACTAATAACAAAGATAGAATGTTTCTACGCATTTGCAATGCAAAATGATTGTCTTTCGCGAAGCGATATTTATTGCAAATGCTTTGATGTCAGCCCGCATTTTTGGTAGGTTGTGTTAGCAGAAGCCCTACTTTCTAATTGAAACTAATAGTTATTTTTTGAATAGCTGTCCAAATTCTTTTGCTTCAAAAAATAATTGCATTTCAGACATTGCTTTATTTGGATTTGCTGTGTCGAATAATTTTAATGCCTTTGCATTTTTTAATGCGACTGCTAAATTTGGTTTTAGTCGTAAGTAAATATCGCTGTCTTGCTTTGTGAAATACTTTTGAGTTTTATCATAGTCTTTTAGATATTTTTTTAATTGTTTTTCTGCACCCTCACATGTATCAAAGTATTTTGAAGTTGTTTCAAAATGAAGCAATAGCCAAAACTCAAGGCAGGGGTTATTTACAATGACTAGAATATTTTCGTATTTCTCCTCAATTGTTTTTCTATATTCTAAAAATGACTGAAGAGTTGTTTTACTTCCTGGTTTGGAATTTTTAGTTTCACTTGCTATAACATCAAAGTCAATTATCCAAAATACTTTAGTATAATCTTCTGAAAGTTTTATAACATTATCAAATTGTTCAGATAGCTTTTTCCTTTGTGGGATTTTTGGCTCAATATTTACATTAATTGACCTTTCATTCCTTTTAAGCATTTGCAAATACCATACTTCACAATCGCCATCTACGACAACGGCAAAAGTCGGCTTACTCTTTAATGGAATAGGTCTATTTTTTCTCATCGTCAAAGTCAATATAGTAATCTCCTAAATTAGGGGTGCCGCCTAATTTTCCCGTTTTGTATGCGTTAAAAATATTACTAGTGTCTCTGACAACCGAGCTATCAAAATCGGACAGAGAGTATAATTCTGTCGCACAAGTTTCTGATTTATTAGTAAACCAAATTGAGTCTTTTCTAAAAATATCTTTATTATCTAAAATTTCTCGATTATGAGTAGTTGCAATAATTTGAGATTTTTTTGAATTGATTAGAAAGGATAAAAGGAAGTGAATAAAAAGTTCTGGATGTAATGATGATTCTAATTCATCAACCGGTATCGTAACTGATTTACGAACTAATAAACTTAATAGTCCTGAAAAACCATAGTATCTCTGCGTACCCTGAGATTCTTCCGAAATAGGTAGAGTATATTTTGTTTTACCAATAGTATGTTCAAACTCTATTCGCTTTAATGGAGTGCTAATCATTTTTTCAATAGTATCTTTTGGTAAATCTAAAGCTCTTAAGATTTTTCGTGTACCCTCAGACATCTTTTTATCATCTTTAATTACAATATCAGAAATATTAAAATCTGCCTTTTTTAGAACATTGATAATATCAAATTTATTTACCTCCGAGTTAGCTAAATTTCTGGTTACTGAATTATCAAGTTGTGTATTAGTGAGTATTAGACGATTTAAATGATTAGTAAACCAGTCAATAACTTCTTTTAATTCTTTTGATTCAATATTAGTCTTAAGAAATCCTCCTAGTACAGTATTATTCCATAATGTATTAGATTCTAAAGTCTTTTCAAATGTTTTATCTTTTTTTATTTTACTTCCAAATGTAATTTCGGTGAATTGCTTGTCAACGTCTGTCGTTCGCTTAAAAACATTTGCTTTATTAGGATTAAAAAAATTAAGCTCTTCTTTTAAAATTGCATTTTTATTAAACTCAACTTTATAAAAATATCTGACTTCATTTTGAATAAAATCTATAGAAATAATTGAGTTTTGTTTTGGAGTTTTAGAGTCGAAGAGAAATGGGCTAAATTGGAGAGTGTCTGTTTTTTTTTCTAACGGGTTCAAAACCATTTCTCTTAAAAAGTCTAGTGCTTTTAAAATTGTTGTTTTTCCTGACGCATTTGCGCCATATATTAACGCCAATTTTAATAATCTTAACCCCCCACGAGTTTTAATTAAATAATGGTCTTTCAAATGATCTGATTTATCAGCTTCAAAGGATAGTGTTTGCTTATCCTTTATTGAACCAAAATTTTGAATGCTAAAATTTATTATCATTTTTAGTTCTAATTATGTAAATTGATTACAATATTAATGATAAAATGTTAGATATAGAAATGTTTTTCTGTTAAATTATGTAAACCATTTACAAATTTAATAGAAAGAAGTGATGTTCATCGTTTTTTTGGACTTTAAATTGATTAATCATGATCCATTAATTAAACGTCGAAAGGGTTATGACTAACGTTTTATAACTCGTTGAATTTCAATTGCAAGTTAAGGTCGTCAGTTGTTATTTCAAACTTAGTAATTAATCTTTTCATTGCAGTAATTTTTTTGCGTTTTTGATCTACAAATTGATACTCTGTTAAGGGTACATATTGAGTTCCTTTTACAACCATATTCCAAATAATTACTGCCAACTTTCTGGCAGTTGCAGATATTGCAGA
>JBKDJY010000002.1:0-4916 GCA_046345275.1 Bacteroidota bacterium | reverse complement strand
ACTACTGCCAAAGGAAAAATAGTATTTACGGCTGACGCTGATAAAGATTTACAATATGTGTTCTTAGTGGATGAAAAATTCCCAGATGATATAATGGTAAAATATATTTTGAAAAAAAATAAAAAATAGATTTTGTTATACCCTTATTATAATACCAATAAGCTTAACGAAATTTCTATACAAGGCGGTGCTGTCTATTTTAGCGGCACAGGCAAGGTGTTTGTGCCCCTATTTGGTAGCCTTATTAACGTTACTTTTAATAATGTGTTTGTGGATGACAACCAAACGGTATTATCCGGTAATTTTTATGCGGCTACCAAAGGGGTTACAAATTGGGTAAAGGATTATGAGTTAACACAAATTGATAATACATATAATGGAAATGTAGATAGTGTTAAAGTAAATACGGATGGTACAATTACAATTTATGGCAGTAATGGTAAGTCTAAGCAAACTCCAATAAGCTATCCTTATGTGGTTAAAGATTCGCAAGGAAATACGTGGGAAGTTTATGGTAATGGAAACGTTATACAATCTCATAACACACAATATGAAGATATTGTATGTGTGAAAGAAAATAGTACGAAATATTATTTAAAAACAGATAATGATACCACACGTTTTTTTGAAAATGCTGCGGTGTTTAGATTAAAAAATTTTACCGAAAATATAACTCTTAAATTATTTAACACAAACAATACTACTTTAAATAATGATAGTATATACTGGAAAATTGAAGGGAAAAAGAAATGTGAACGCAGTACGCAATGCACTTGGGCTTTGTCAAAATCTAATGATTACAAAATTGTAATTTATAAAGGCAATAAACCCTTGTTTAAGTGCCGCTTAATTGTATATGATAGCCCATTAATTGTATTTGAAAAAGGCACTAACTATAATGGCGAGTATGGTTTTGATGATGGGTATAAATACTCGCCAATAACAGGCGATTACCCAATGTTGGAGTTGCCCAATATTAATGGGAGTATAATTAGTATACCTTATTTCTCCATAAAGCCAAACCAAAGTGTTACTTTAAATTTAAATGCTTTAAAAACGAAAGCCATAGCTAATGGTGATTTTGAGATTCGTTTTGGTAGCACTGAACCATCAAAAATAAAAATAAATGGTTCTGTTGATAAAAATATTACTTTGCAAAATTTAGTTAAAAACCCAAGTATCACAATAACCACTGATAAATTTGAAAATTATATTTCTGAACGTGTAGAATATATTTTTGCTATTAATAGCAAAAACGATACCATTGGTAAAATTGCTATTAGTTGTTTTGAAAATACTAAAATTAGAAAATTAGCTTTAGTTTATGTAAAACATAAAACTAATCAAGGTTTTAGAAACGATTTAAGCAAACAAAGTATTGCAAATTATTTAAATACTCATAGCCATAATCAACTACATGTAAAATGGGAAGTGGCAACGACGTCATTAAATTATGTTGATACATTAAATATAAGTGAAGAGTACGCAAATCATTGGCAAAATTTTCAAAATTCTAGTGGATATTCCTTAACCACATTAAAGGGCTTATATTGTCAAAAGTATAATATTACATTAGACCCTAGCTATAATTATTTTTTTATTACAAATATTTCTGTTACCAATGAAGATGGTGCAACAGTTGGGGGTAGAAATGTGTTTGAGCAAAATTACGGCGTTTTATTTAACTCAATATTACCTTATAATGAGGTGTTGGCACATGAACTTGGGCATGCTTTAAATTTACGACACACTTTTGATTCCTTTGTCGGCACTAAACTCATACCAAAAAGCACTACAATTAATTTTATGGACTACATTAATTCAGGTAGAAATACTTGGTTTAGATACCAATTTATCTTTGCATTACCCCAAATTAAATAAACAATGTTATTATGAAATTTTTTTTTATTCTATTACCGATTGTTTTAATTTCAATAAGCATAAAATCTCAAAACAAGTGCGATACAAACGTATTGTTAAAAAACCTAATCAATAAACAGTTTGGCGCAGATGTAATTAATTTTAAATATTTAGAATATAAAGATTATTCCAGATGTCAGAGTATTGATACTGTAAACAAATTATTATTAGACTTAGTTGGCATTAAATGGAAGTACGAATACTATAGGCATGATATTGAAAATGGTTTTTGGAAAAAGACAGATTTTAAAGATAAAGCAATTGGAATTGCAAAAAAAGATACAATTAAAATTAAAGAGATTATAGATTCCCTATTTAAAGTAAATAGGAATGAGGCTATTAATAGTATATTATTAAAATATCAAGTTTCTTATTTCAACATTCGTCTTTGCGGTTACTTAAATTTAAAAGAGAGTATTCCTATTTTACAAAAAGCATTAACATTGCCAAAACGTTATGATATAGAGGTAGTAAAATTAACCCTAGCAAAGCTAGGTGATACTATTGTTGAGCAAAATTATTTTAATGATATGTTAACTAAAAAAGATTTTAATTTTAATGATTTTTTTGGAAAATATAGCCCAAAAAACATTGCCTATATCAATACTCAAAATGCCTATTATATGTATTCTAAAAAATTATTAGTTAAAGATGTGCTATTGGATGGTGAGCCAGGCGATTATCTTAAAAGGCAGTTACGCAATGAAATACTAAACTTTTTGGTAACAAAAGTAAAAAATAAAGATTTAGCACAACTAACTTTAGATTTACATAAAAAATACAAATCAATCATCTATGATGTATTACCAAATCTCATTGATTTTACCATAACCCAAACAATGGTTTCAGATAAAGACATGAAGAAAATTATAAATTGGTTTGAAAAAAATAAAGGCAAGTATGAATTTTAAAAAACGAGAACAACTAACAATGAAGCATTATTTTCTTTTTATCATTTTCTTTTTAATTTGTGGGTTTAATCAAATAATAGCACAATCTGTTTTTATAAAAGCCTGCGTGGCTGATAAAAAAGTCATATTAAGATGGGCTCCTAAAGATTTTAAAGTTTGGGAACTTGGAAACAAATACGGTTATAAAATTGAACGTTTAAATTTATCGGAAGAAGTTGTTCCTGATACTGGAAAATTTAAAATTGCAGAACGATTAAATTCTAATTCAATATTACCACTTACACCAAATGATTCAATTTGGGTTGACTTAATAAGGGAAAACAAAACAGCAATTTTAATTTATAAATCTTTATATGATAAGTCAAATTTAACAACAAACAAAACAGAAATAGAACAAGGGAAAGACCAGATGTTGGGAATGGTATTGGTTTCTTGCGATTTAAATGCAAACTTTTCAAAAGCAGCTGGCTTATATTTTAAAGACACTACCTTTAACAATGGCGCAATCTATGCTTACAAAATAACAACATTATGTCCTAATAAATTGGGGAAATATTCTGCTGTTTGTTTAGTAAATACAAATAAGAAAACGGTATTTATGACTCCCGTGCTTGCGAAAGGTAAGGGAAATAATAGACAAAGTATGATAACCTGGAATTTTAAAAATTTGCAATCAGATTATAGCGGATATAATATTGAGCGAAGCGAGGATAGCATCAATTTCGCACGCATTAATAAAAGTCCTTATGTTGTTGTGACCACTCAATTTGAAAAGAACAAAACAGAAACAAACTATTTGGATAGTTTACCTAAAAACAAGAAAAATTACTATTACAGAATTAAAGGAATTTCATTATTTGGAGAAGAAGGTTTGCCATCTAATATCATTAAAGTGAGAGGCAAAGATGATTTTAAACAAGCTGCTCAAATTGATTCTGCATTTGCCATCAATAATAAAATTATAAAAATTAAGTGGCAGATGGATAAAAAAGTAGACTCGAAAACATTAAAGGGCTATTTGATTATAAGAAGTGATAACTCTGACGGAAAATATCAATCAATTTTAAAAGGATTTATTAATCCTGATAAAAATTATTTTATCGATAGCTTGCCAAACTATATTAATTACTATAAGATTATAGCAGTGAATGATGAAAACGATTCTACATTTTCTTACCCTGCTTTGGCTCAGATTATTGACGATGTGCCGCCTGCTATTCCGGTTGAATTAAAAGGCATCGTGAATGATAGTGGGAAAGTAACATTGAATTGGTTAGCGAATACAGAGAAAGATTTAAGAGGATACAGGGTATTCAGATCTAACGCTTTGCATGAGGAATTTGTAGAAGTAACTAAAGAGCTTTTAAACACAACAAATTATTCTGAGAAAATAAATACCAATACATTAACAAAAGATATTTTTTACACCATTGCCGCTGTTGACAAAAATTACAACAATTCAAATCAATGTCCGCCTTTCAAATTAAAACGGCCGGATCATATTCCTCCAGTGGCACCAATGATTAAAAAATTTGATTTCACAGATTCAAGTATTGTTATTAACTGGATACCAAGTTCTAGTTTTGATGCCACTAACTATAAATTAGTACGATATAATGATAAAAAAGATAGTGTAATTGTTAAAGAATGGAATGCAAAAGATAGCTTATCAAAATACAATGATTATCTCGTAGAGCTTGGAAGTGGCTACTATTATAAACTAAAAGTAACAGATGATGTTGGAAATAAAAACGAGAGTAAAGCACTGTATGCAAAAATAGAACCAGGCTTTAGAAAAAAACCAACCAATTTTAACGCTAAACTTGATATTGAAAACAAAAAAATCCTTTTAAAATGGGGCTATGAGATTAAAGAGCCTATTTTATATTTCACAATATATAAATCAAAAAATAATTCGGAGTTTAGAATATTTAAAACGATAGATAAAAATCAGTTTGAAATATTCGATAAAGAAATTAACATCAATAATATTTATCGTTACCAACTAAAAGTTGTTTTAGAATCAGGTATAGAGAGTTTACTCAGCAGCGAAGTAGTTGTACCATACTAAATCTTAGGATATAT
>JBKDJY010000001.1:0-59637 GCA_046345275.1 Bacteroidota bacterium | reverse complement strand
TCCTTTCACTTTGGCAATGGGTGCTGCAAAGTCTATCTGATTTGATCTTCTGTATAAAAGAAACGAATCACAGTTTATTTCAGTGGCGGTGGTCCATTTAATTGTTGCTTTACGATCGGCGCAAGAGGCTGAAAACTTCGTTAGCTCAATGGGTAAGGGGCATAAATCCATGATGTTGACAATCAAAGTTTGGTCGCAGCTATTGCTGCTTGATACCACATAGGTATGGTTCCCCACCGACACGCCAGTAATGGTATAGGACGAGGCAGAACCTGTTGCAACAGTTGTTGCGCCTTCTGTAATGGTATAATTGGGCGTGCCGCCTGTAATAACTATGCTAACAGTTCCTGTTCCGCAAATGGCATTGGTAATGGTTGAATTCAGCGTTAAACTATTTGCAGCACCCAAAACGGTAAACACTCTTGTTGCAGGAGGACAAAAATTACTTGCATTTCTAACTTGTAGGGTATAAGTACCTGGCGCATTCACCAATAGGGTATTGGTTGTTATACCTCCTGGGTTCCAAGTATAAGAATTAGTGCCAATGGTAGTAGAGGTTCCAGTTAATAGTGCTGTAGGGTTGGCGCAACTTAAACTATTACTGATGGTGGCGCTTGCATTGGTAATGGTGTTTGATAGGATTGAAAAAAAGAACGATTTGCAGCTAAAAGAAGTTGGCGATTTTGAAGCATAATCTTTCTTTTGAAAACCACATTTCACATGTAAAATGAATTTTCATTAGAAGCACAATGCCGCCAATTTATTTTAGCCACTGTTGAACCAAGCCTTTGGATCATTGATTCTATTTTTTCTGAATACTTATTTGTAAATATCAAGTGTTGACATTTTGGTAAACTATCTGCTAAACGGTGTATTTCTCCTTGATGCAAATTTTTTACAATCATTTCTGCATCATCAATGGCAAACAATTTAATCTTTGTGATGTTGATGTTTTTGCGAAAATATAGTTCCATCATCCGTCTTGGAGTTCCGATAATGATATCAGATCCAAAATAAATTTCCTCATTTTGTTGATCAATTTTTCCACCCTCATGCGCTGCGTGAATTCTTAGCTTAGAACCTTCTGAAAATAATTTAAAATGTGTTTCCATTTCAATGGCGTGTTCTATGGAAGGCACGATGATTAATGCCCGAGCAGCGTCTTCAAAAGGATGTTTTAATTTGTGAATAGTTGTAATAATGAGACTTGTAGTTTTACCAGTGTTTTCAGGACTTTGAATAATTAAGTCGGCACCACTATTTATTTTTGAAATAATTTTTAATTGTAATGGATTTGGGTTTATGATTTTATTTTCAATCAGTGCGTTGGCCAACGGTGCACTGATTTTTTTGATGATGCTATTCATTTTTATTTCTAAGATGTGTTTTAAAATAGTTTGATAAGAACTACTTCTATTTAAGAGAATAAAACTTCATTAATTTTTAATTGCATTAAATTTAAGCCTTTTAAATTGAAATTAGCCATTGTTTGCATGAACAAAAATATGAATGATTGTGATTGTTTTAAATAGTTTTTAATAGACAGATTTACATCAGAATTGTTTGTTAAGTTTAGGCCATGAAAATTAATGTATTAAAAAGTTCATTAAAATATGTGGTTCTTTTAGTTTTCAGTTTAGATGCTTTTGCGCAAACACAAAGCGCTTCAGTTTCAGGATTAGTAAAAGAAAAAAAAACAGCTAATCCATTACCTTATGTCAATGTATTAATTAAAGTGGAAAAGGATAGTTCCTTGGTTTTGGGAACAATTACGAATGAAGAAGGACGCTTCACATTAAACAATTTAAAGCAAGGCAGATATTATATAGAAGTTTCATCCATTGGATACAAGACCACTCAAGAGCCTTTCTTTATTGGTAGTTTGAATTCTTTTTTAGATGCAGGCACGATTGAATTAACTGAAGATGAAAAAGTTTTAAATGAAGTTGTGGTAAGTGCAAAGCAGGATGAAGTTTCTAGTAAATTGGATAAAAAATCCTATAATCTTGAAAACAATATTTCTCAAAGTGGCGGATCGGTTTTGCAAGCCATGCAAAATTTACCTGGCGTAACAGTTCAGGAAGGTAAAGTTCAAATGCGTGGCAGCGACAAAGTGATTGTACTAATTGATGGGAAACAAACAGCATTAACAGGTTTTGGAAATCAAGCAAGTCTAGATAATATTCCTGCATCTGCTATTGAAAAAATTGAAATCATCAATAATCCTTCAGCAAAATATGATGCCAATGGCAATGCTGGCGTGCTTAATATTATCTATAAAAAAAATAAACAGGAAGGATTTAATGGAAAGTTTGGATTAGCAACAGGTTTGGGTGCATTATGGATAAAGCAGGAAAATTTTCCAACCATTCGACCGCAATACCAAAATACGCCTAAGTTTAATCCATCCCTTTCGCTTAACTATAAAAAAAAGAAAATTAATTTATTCCTTCAAGGAGATTATTTACTTACCAATACTTTAAATAAGAATGAATTTGTAGATCGATATTATGACAGCGGAGAAATTATTCGTCAGCAAACAAAAAGAAATAGAAAAACAACAGTAGCAACTGGAAGATTGGGCTTTGATTATAATATCAATGAATACAATCAATTTAGCTTATCAGGTTTATTTAGTTCAGAGCGAATTTTGGATCATGGGGATGAACCATTCTTTGGCTCTGATTTTTCTGATAGAAAACGTTTATGGCAATTTTTAGAAGATGAGCTTAAAACAACAGTTACAGCATCTTCAACATTCTTACATAAATTTAAACAGCTTGGGCATACCTTAAACATTGGATTTAATTATACATTTCATAGAGAAGATGAAAAATATTTTTTCACCAACGTATTGCCAACCTTTACAGGCAATGATGCCTTTAAACTAATATCTGACGAACATGTGGCAGATTTTAATATCGATTACCTCAAACCACTAAAGTATGGCAGGATTGAAACAGGTGCTAAATTTAGGTATAGAAATATTCCAACAAATATGCTTTTCTTTCCAGGCCTTAATTCTCCTATCGATTCGGCTGCTGGAGGTTGGGCAACATACAAGGAAACCATACCAGCATTATATGGTAATTACGTTCTTGAAAATAAAACATTTGAATTGGAGGCGGGTTTAAGAGTTGAATATGTCAATGTAAATTATCAAGTTAATCCAAACCATCCTACCTATAAAAGCAATGGTTACAATTATACCCAGCCTTTTCCAAACTTAAGACTTGCTTATAAATTTAATGATCATCATAAAATTTCTGTCTTCTATAATAGAAGAGTTGATAGGCCAAACGAAGTTGATATCAGAATTTTTCCAAAGTATGACGACGCAGAAATCATTAAAATTGGTAATCCTTCTTTAAACCCCCAGTTTACAAACCTGTTCGAATTGGCATACAAAGGAAATTGGCAAAGTGGATATTTTTATTTAGCTGCCTATCACAAAATTGCTGATGCGACCATCACACGCATTGCAAGCGTTGTTCCTGGCAGCACGTTAATTTATTCTATCATGCAAAATGCGGGTAGGAGTTATAATACAGGATTGGAATTAATCCTTTCACAGGATGTAAAAAAATGGCTTTCTTTTAATTTGAATCTTAATGGCTATCAAAGTACCATTAATGCTTTTAGCGCCTTTAATAAATATCCTAAAGAAAATATTTATTCTTCTGAAAAAGAGTCATTATTGTCTTGGAACTCAAAATGGAATGTGAATTTTCATTTAAAAAATGACATCGATTTTCAGCTAACCGCTATTTACCTTGCTCCTGATTTAATTCCACAAGGCCAGATTGGAACCAGATTTACGTTAGATGTTGGATTGAAAAAACGAATTCAAAAAGGAAAAGGAGAATTGTTTATTAACGCCACGGATCTTCTGAATACCATGCAGATTAAGAAATCCATTAATGGCAATGGCTTTAGGTATGTGAGTGTGGATTATTATGAAACACAGGTTGTTAGAATAGGATATAATTACAAGTTTTAATTTAAACGGCAGCAGTAATGCCATGTCGACAGCGCAGCTCATAAGCAACTGTGTAAAAACGAACAGAAATCGAATTTCGGACAAGCCGTATTTGTAATTCTTCGCAAAGCAAAAGAAATGCAACGCAAGGGCATTACTCATTGCAATTTATCTCAAATTTTATTTTGCTCAACATACATATAGCTTCGTCGAAAGTTCTCTCCTTAATTTGACAGAGAAAAAAAACGGTGCAGACTTAACGCTTTATATTTTCTCAACCAGCAACCTTTCGCAAACTGTGTGGCTCAAAGTTTCTGAAAAGTGTTTGCCGTAACTCACAATCATAGTATTATCAAAAGGCTCAACAGATTTTATTTTCATTTTCAAGCCCAAGCTAAGTTCACGGCTGTTTAAAAATTTCAGAAACTCACCCGAAGTATTTATAACCGCAGACAATTTTATGGTGTCACCAGTTTTGCACTCACTTAGTTTGTTGTATTCCTTCCAAACCATTTTTCCGTTCTTATCAGGAATGGGCGAACCGTGAGGGTCTAATTTTGGAAAACCAAGCAGTTCATCCATTTTATCAAAAAATAAAGGCGACTTAATATGTTCAACTTGTTCCGCAATTTCGTGAACATCTTCCCATCCGAAACCCATTTTTTGAACTAAGAACATTTCGGTAAGACGATGTTTGCGAATAACTACGGCAGCTTCTTTTTTTCCTTTCTCTGTTAGGCGCAAGGGTTTGTAGCTTTCGTAAAGCACCAACTTTTTTTCCGAAAGCTTTTTCATCATGCTCGTAACGGTTGGCATTTTTATTCCTAATCGTTTAGATAACTCATTCACATTCACTTCTCCTTTGTCATTTGACAGATTAAATAATGCTTTCAGATAATTTTCTTCTATCAGTGAATTCATACTACAAATGTAGCATTAGAAATCGCACCTCATCAAACTCTTGAAAATTATTTTTAAAATTATTTTGTTAGATTATTCTAACTAATTACTTTTATCATCTAAACAAATGTAATCAATGAAGCATTTCATATTTTTATTACTTGTTACCGCAAGCATTAAAACACAAGCACAAAATCGCAATATTAGTGGAAGCGTAAAAGATAAACAAACCACCGAAGCATTGCAGTATAGTAATGTGCAAGTGTTAGGAACAAGAATAGTAACAACTACAGACGGCAACGGCTATTTCAAATTGGAAATTCCAAAGGAATACGAAAACGGAAAACTAATAGCAACTTATTTGGGTTACAAAGCCGACACCATCAAACTGACACCAACAAGAACAGTTTACAATTTCAACTTAAATACATTGGAAGAAACAATAAAAGAAGTGGTGATTTCGGGAACAATGAAAGAAACATCAAAGTTGGAAAGTCCAATTCCTGTGGAGGTTTATAACCCTGTTTTTTTCAAGAAAAACCCGACACCAAATATTTTTGAAGCACTCACAATGGTAAACGGTGTTCAGCCGCAACTCAACTGCAATGTTTGTAACACAGGCGACATTCACATTAACGGAATGGAGGGACCATACACAATGGTGTTGATTGACGGAATGCCAATTGTTTCTTCACTCTCTACTGTTTATGGTTTGGCAGGAATTCCAAATAGCATGGTAAAGCGTATTGAAATTGTGAAAGGTCCTGCTTCTACACTTTACGGCAGCGAAGCGGTTGGCGGTATCATTAACATTATTACAAAAGACCCTGTTACTGCACCGCTTTTGAAAGTAGATATTCAGGGTTCAACTTACAACGATTACAACCTTGATGTTACTACAAAATGGAAAATTAAAAACGCAACTTCTTTGTTGGGGATAAATGGTTTTTATTTTAATACCATTCATGATATCAACGATGACGGCTTTACAGATGTAACTCTTCAAAAAAGAATTTCGCTTTTTAATAAATGGAATTTTCAACGCAAAAGCGGCAAGCCATTTTCTATTGCTGCAAGATACATTTATGAAAACCGTTGGGGAGGGCAAACCACTTGGACACCAGAATTTAGAGGTACAGACAGCATTTACGGAGAAAGTATTTACACCAACCGAGCAGAAATAATTGGTGTGTATGGTTTGCCGATTAGAAAACAAAATATCCGTTTAGAATATTCATACAACTTCCATCATCAAGACAGTTATTATGGCACAGTAAAATATTTAGCATCACAACACACCGCTTTTGCTCAATTGCTTTGGGATAAAACAATTGGCAAACACAGCTTACTTTTTGGTGTTCCGTTTCGCTTTGTTTCTTATGATGACAATTCTCCAGCAACATCAACAGTCGACAGTTTGAACATGACAAATAAACCCCAACTAACCATTTTGCCAGGCGTATTTGTGCAAGACGAATGGACATTTCATAAAAAACTGACAACGCTAATCGGTATTCGATACGACAACAACAACGAACACGGAAATATTTTTACGCCACGGTTGAGTTTTAAATATAACCCAAATAAAAACAACACCATTCGTTTGAGTGGTGGCAACGGTTACAGAGTAGTAAATCTTTTTACTGAAGACCATGCCGCACTTACAGGAGCAAGGAAAGTTGTAATTACAGAGAAACTAAAACCCGAACAGAGCTGGAATGTAAATTTGAACTATGTTACTCAACTCAATCACAAGCATGGTTTCATTGGAATTGACATGAGTGGGTTTTACACTTACTTTACCAACAAAATAGTTGGCGACTTTGACACTGACCCTAATAAGATTATTTACGACAACTTGAAAGGTTACGCTATTTCAAAAGGCTTAACACTCAATCTTGATTTGGCTTTTAACAATGGATTGAAATTTATTTTAGGAGGAACGCTGATGGATGTGTATCAGGTAGAAAAAGACAGCACAGACAACAATGTAAAATCAGTACAACAATTTGCACCGCACTTTTCAAACACCTTTGCAGTGAGTTACACCATTAGTAAAATAGGTTTGAGTTTAGATTTAACAGGCAATGTAAAAAGCCCAATGCGTTTACCTATTTTCCCCAATGACTACAGGCCTGAGTATTCACCTTGGTTTTGTTTGATGAATATACAACTCACACAAAAAATAGGGAAGCAAGTTGAGGTTTACGGAGGTGTGAAAAACATTTTAAACTTCGTTCCAAAAAATCCCATCATGCGACCGTTCGACCCGTTTGACAAAAAAGTAACTGTAAATAATCCAAACAATTATACTTTTGACCCAAGCTATAACTTTGCACCAGTGCAAGGGGCAAGAGTTTTCTTTGGCTTAAGGTGGACATTGCAATAACCGCCAATACTAATGCAAGCACATTTTTTTAATTTTCGCATAATGCCATCATACTTAAAAATAAAAACGTTATGCCTCATTGTAGAATGACCATGTAACAATCAACATTCATGCTGACAACGGACGAAAAAATGGAAAGCTTCGTAAAATTAAAAGAGGTGCAAGCCGACCCAAAAAGCCAACACTTTTGCACCACATTTAATTTTATCCAACCGTACCCAAAGCCCATCCTAAATAAAATTGCAAAATTCTTTAATCCTTAAATGTAATTACATTATATTTGCCAAATAATGTCAAGTCAAATAAAAGACAATGAGTAGCCAATTCGGAAATAAAATACGGACTCTAAGAGAAGAGCAAAACTTACTTTTAAGACAAGTTGCATCTATACTTGAAATGGACACAGCTCAATTAAGTAAAATTGAACGTGGAGAGCGACAGGCAAAAAAAGAAACAGTTTTAAAAATTGCTGTAATACTTAAAGTTAAAGACGATGAATTATTGACACTTTGGCTTGCCGACCAAATTTATGACGTTGTAAAAAACGAAAAAAATGCTTTAAAAGCTATGATGGTAGCTGAAGAGAAGGTTGAATATTTAAAAACACACAAACAAAAATGAGTAATTCAAAACCTACGGTTATAGATTTATTTTGTGGTTGTGGTGGCCTTTCGTTTGGCTTTATAGAAGCTGGTTATAATGTTGTTTTAGGTATTGACCATTGGAAAGATGCAATTGCAACTTTTGAAAATACACACAATAATGCTAAAGGTTTGGTCGCTGACTTATTTATTGAAACTCCAAAAGAAATAAGCTCAAGAACTGGAATAAAAAAAGTTGATTTAATAATTGGCGGTCCACCTTGTCAAGGCTTTTCTATTGCAGGAAAAAGGATAATAGACGATGAAAGAAATAAATTATATAAATCATTTGTAGGCTTCGTAAAGTTATATAAACCTAGTGTATTTCTAATGGAAAACGTTCCTAACATTGTTTCTATGGGACAAGGAATAGTAAAAGAAACAATAATTAAAGACTTTGAAAATTTAGGTTATAAAGTTGTTTGTAAAGTTTTATTAGCATCTGAATTTGGAGTTCCTCAAAATAGAAGGCGAGCATTTTTTATTGGAACAAAAAATAAAAATGAATTTATATTTCCTTTGCCAATTAATCAAAAAACAGTTTCTTCAAAAGAAGCGATTTCTGATTTGACAGAAAATACAATTTCTGATGGCACAAAATATAAAACAGAACCAAAATCTGATTATCAAAAAATGATTAGAAAAGGCTCAAATTCAATATTCAATCACGAAATAACAAACCACAGCGAACAAACAGTTGAAATTATTTCATTGGTTCCCGATGGTGGTAATTACAAAAATCTTCCTGAACACTTACATAAGACTAGAAACGTAAATATTGCTTGGACAAGATTAAACAGCCAAAAGCCAAGTTTCACAATAGACACGGGACACAGACATCATTTTCACTATAAATTTAATCGAGTTCCAACAGTTAGAGAAAGTGCAAGAATTCAATCTTTTCCAGATAGTTTTATTTTTTTAGGAAGTAAAACAAGTCAGTATAAACAAGTCGGAAATGCAGTACCGCCTTTATTGGCAAAAGTATTAGCCAAAGAAATAAAGAAATATATATGAGTAAACAAGCAAAATATAAAATATCTGACGAATATTTCTTTCGTTTGCATCACGTAAGACCTCGTTTTAAAAATGATGTCGAGGAAGTTTTGCTTTATGTTGCTACTTCAATTTCAGAAATGAGTATTTTGACCGAAAAAGAGTTTAATTCTGAATTAAATAAGGTCTTATTTGGGTTTAAGAAAAACTCGACTTCAACACAAAAAACAATTGATAATTGGAGAACTGAAATTTCTGCTCTGTTTGCATTTATTCAAGAAAAAGATGGATTTCTACAACCAAGTAAAACAGCCATTAGATTAGCAAACAATCAATATTTAGATGAGTTTTTTAACTATTTTTTATATTCCTTTCAATACCCAGGAGGACATATCAAATCACAAAATGTGATTAAACAAATTGAGGCTGGTATAAAATTCAAACCGTGCAATTTTGTATTACAACTATTAATTGAAGGAGAAAAAATAACAGGTAAACCATTCAGTTTAACAGCCGAAGAATTAACCCAATGTGCGTATTTTGATTTAAGAGTTACAAGAGACGGAAGACATGCAAAAGATGTTGCGAAATTGATTTTGAAAAACCGAATTGAAAAAATAGAATACGACCACAAATACGAACAACTCAAAAATGAAACGACAGGCACATATCCTTCAAACGGAGATGTTTGTAGGTATGCTGGCGACATTTTAGATTATATGGTTTTAGCAAACTTGCTTCAACACAAAGGCACAGGATATTATTACTATCTAAATGATGAAAATAAAGAAACTATAAATTATCATTTAGGCAATACGACTTCGTTTAAATCTTATGATAAATTCTATAAACAAAAAGAAATTTCAAATCCTGAAATTGCTTTAATAGAAGAAAAATGGTTTGCTTACGCAAACAGCTTTGATAATATAGAAGCATTTGCACCTCATTTAGATAAAGCACAAGCCGAAAATATTTCAAGTCTAATACAAGAGTATTACTCTCGAATGACTGGAGATAGAAAAGTTCCAACAAAAATAATTGGCGATTATGGCGAAAGTTTAATTTTGGCTCACGAATATTTAAGAACTAAAGAAAAATCAAATCGACAACATTTGATTAATAAAATCCCAACTCCTCTTGGCGTTGGTTACGATATTCAAAGTATTGAAATAGAGAAAAAGAAAAGATACATTGAAGTAAAAACTACCAAATCTCGAAAAGCAATTAATAATAATCGTTTCAAATTAACTCCAAACGAATGGGATACAGCGGAAACGATGGGAGAAAACTATTTCATCTATTATTTGGTAGTAAACGATAGCGAGAAAAACATTTTCGTAATTCAAAATCCCGTAAAACAACATTCTCAAGGAAATATTAAAGTGGACAAAAATTTAGTAGTTGAATTTTCTAAAACATCAGGACAATGGCAGAAACTAATGGAAATACAAAACTAAAAGTCGCATCACTTTTTTGTGGTTGTGGCGGAATGGATTTAGGTATTCAAGGAGATTTCAATTTCCTTAATAAGCATTTTGGTGCTTTACCTTTTGAAGTTGTTTATGCCGTTGACAATGATGCCTATGCGACTAAAATATATAATAATAATTTTTCGCATAAATGTGAATTAAAAGATGTGAGAGATATTGTACCAAGTGAAGTACCCGATCACGATATTTTATTGGGCGGATTTCCTTGTCAATCATTTTCAATAAGTGCTCAAAATCCTCCTAGACTTGGATTTAAAGACGACAGAGGTAAATTATTTTTTGAAATGGTTAATGTTTTAAAAGAAAAAAAACCAAGATTTTTTATTGGCGAAAATGTCAAAGGTTTGCTTTCAGCAAACAAAGGAAAAGCATTTCCAATGATAGTTAAAGAATTTGAAAAAGCAGGTTATTACATACACTACAAACTTCTAAATGCCTCGGAATTTGGCGTTCCTCAAAAAAGAGAACGTGTATTTATTGTTGGATTTAGGGACTTTGAAGATTATTTTAGTTTTCGTTTTCCTCAACCATCAACATTAAATGTTTCTAAAATTAAACTGAAACAAGTAATTGACAAAAAAGCCAATAAAGATGAAAAATGGTTTTTCAGTCAAAGAGCAGTTGACGGTATGTTACGAGTAAGAGAAAAAATGAATAAAGGTCGTGTTCAAGACTTAAATCAACCTTGCAATACAATTAGTTCGCATTTAGCAAAAGTTAGTTTAAACGGAACAGACCCTGTTTTAATGGTTAACGAAAGATACAGAAGATTAACACCAAGAGAAGCGTCAAGTATTCAATCTTTTCCTGAAAGTTTCAATCTTGACATCGTTTCAGAAAATAGACAATATAAGGCAATTGGAAATGCTGTCCCACCAGTTTTAATGTGGCACGTTGCCAAAGCTTTGACAAATAATTTATTGATAGTTCAACAAGAAACTAATGAAACAAAACTTGAATTAAGCGAATTATAGCCAATGCTTTTGGCAGCACATTTGTATTTTTTTCCGACACAAAAAGCCAAACAAAAAAATCCAAAAGTGCTTGCGAGCCAACGCTTATGGACATCTCAAATATGGACACAAAGCAATTCGAAAGACGAGAAAGCACAAAACTTAAAAATTTGATTGGCGATACTCTTCTTATTTTGTGCAGTAAAAATCATTCCCAAAAATTCTAAAGTTTATTACATCCGATTCATATACCAATTCAATTCCTTTTCCAGTTTTTTATATTTGAAAACATTGGTTATAATTTTTTGAAGACGCATAAATGACGTTTCGCTTTTCACAACATAATCTAATGCGTTGTGATGCATACAAGTGATAGCCACATCAATTTTGTCTTGTGAAGAAAGCATGATAACTGGCACGTCTGGTTTGAATGCTTTAATTTCATCAAGTGTTTCCATTCCATTCATTGCATTTTTTTCAATTCCATCCAGATGATAATCTAATATAATCACATCTGGATGTTGATTTAAGTTGGCGATGCAACGTTCGCCAGTTGCAAATGTTTTTATAGAAAAATCACCATGTTGTAAAAATTCAATTTCTAATGATTTTAAAAACAAGGCATCGTCATCCACAAGAAAGATCTTGATTTTCTCTTTGTTCATTTTTTATGTTTTTAATTAAGTTGTATTCCTCTTCCAATTCCGAACAAGCCTGATTGCATATGTGTTCGAGTTTTAAAACCAATTCATGAATTTCATTGCTAAGCAGCTGCTGATTTGAAAATTCCTGAATTTTTTTTGCCATCTTTTCAAAATCAGAGTCGATTCCCATGATTGAAAATGATGGAATTATTTTATGAACTGTAGCGCTTAAGGAAGACCAATCTTTTTCTTGCAAGCTTAATTTCATTTTATTAATCAAAACTGGTGTCTGCTCTAAATATATTGAGATCATTTCCATCATCAACGTTTTGTTATACTTTGTTCGCTGTATTAAATAATTTAGATTGATGCATTTTTGCTTTTCATTTTGACTATTTATGGCCGTAGTTGTAAAATTATTAAGAGATGGTTTTTTTACAAGTCCAATAATTTTAGAGTATAATATCCGCTCGTCTACTGGTTTTGCCACGTAATCATTCATCCCAGCGACATCGCATTTAGCAATGTCAACAGGAGTAACATCTGCTGTAAGTGCAATGATCGGAATTTTTGAATTCATTGTGTTGCGAATGTATTCGGTGGCTTCAAAACCGTTCATGATAGGCATCTGTAGGTCCATGAGGATGATGTCGTACGTTTTGGTCCTAAGTTTTTCAATGGCTATTTCACCATTTATTGCAATATCATGATCAAATCCAAAATCATCCAATAATGTTTTCATTAGCAATTGGTTGAGTGCAATGTCTTCAACGACTAATACTTTAATATTTTTCACATCAGGATCTAATTCTAATAAGTTATTGTCAATTTCTTCAACCGCGTTGGTTTTTTTGAAATCCAAGATAAACGTAAAGTTGGATCCTTTTTCAAGCTCACTTTTTACTGTCAAACTACCGCCTTTTGCCTCTACCAATTGTTTCACAATAGATAGACCCAAACCTGTTCCACCATACAATCTGGATGTCTCGCTCGCAGCTTGCTGAAAACTATCAAAAATGTGATCCATCTTATTTGCGGCAATTCCAATTCCAGAATCAATCACAGCAAATTCTAATTTGACGCTTTCCGTAGTTTCACTCAACAGTTTTACGCTTACTGTAATTTCTCCTTTAGTAGTAAATTTTACGGCATTGCTAACTAGGTTTAAAATAATTTGATTTAATCGCACGGAATCTCCAACCAATACTTCTGGAATTTTCTCGTCATATATTTTGATGAGTTTTAAATTTTTCTCCTCAATTTTTGGTTCAAATAAATGAAGCATAGTCGAAAGCGATGATGCTATTTTAAATGGAATGAATTCAAAGTTCATTTTTCCGGCCTCTATCTTTGCCAAATCAAGTATGTCATTGATCAGAACAATTAAGGTATCGCCACTCGTTTTTATGGCGGTTAAATATTCTTTTTGTTTTTCAGTTAAATTTGTTTTTAAAATGACTTTCGTAAAACCAATAATAGCATTCATTGGTGTCCGAATTTCATGGCTCATATTGGATAGAAATTGCTGTTTTACCTTTACTGCATTTTCCGCTTTTTTTTTTGCTTGTTCCGACGCTTCCATTGCTATTTCGGCATATACCTTTGCCTCAATCAATTCTTTTTCGTGTTTTCTTTGTTCAGTAATATCTCTTGCTACAATCACAGCACCAACAACAATCCCTCTATCATCTTTATATACCGAACCGTTAAACAGCACGTCGGTTAATTTATGATCCTTAATGGTTAATGGATAATCTGAAACAAAACCTTTCTCAAATACTTGTTGATATACCTCACTTGCCTTTTTGGGATCAGTAAAATAGTTTTTAAAGTTCGAGCCAATTAGTTTTTCGCGGGAAACGCCAGTAATATTTACGGTGGCCTCATTCATATCTGTAATTTTTCCTTCAGGACTGATTGTAACCAAAGGATCTCTGCTTGCTTCAATCAAGCTTAATGTATATTGTGATAATGATTTTTTAGCCGTAATATCTGATCTTATCGCAACATATTGATAAATTGTTCCTTCTTCATTTAAAAATGGAATGATTGTGGTGTCTACCCAATAAGTTGATTTATCTTTCGCCTTATTTTTTATTTCACCTCTCCAGTTTTTTCCATTTGAAATTGTTGCCCACAAATCCTTCATGAAATCTTTAGAGTGATATCCTGAGTTTACAATGCGATGGTCTTTTCCAATTAATTCTTCTCTTTTATACTTTGATATTTTACAAAAATTGTCATTCACATAATTGATGATTCCATTTTTATCTGTAATGGCAACAATGGAAGATTCTTCCAAAGCCATTTTGTACGCGGAAATTTCTCTTAAACTTTTTTCTAATTCAGATTCAGTTTTTTTTTGAATGGTTTTATCTTTTGCTGTAGCAAACGCGCCAAGAACTGCTCCATCATCACCTTTATATATAGATGCGGTATATAACACATCTGTTAAATTCCCATTTTTATGGATGATGGTTAGTGGATAATTTGAAATAAATCCTTTTTCAAAAATCTGAATAAAAGCTGTTTGCGCTTTTTTGATATCTGCGAAATAATCACAGAAGTTAGTATTGAATAATTGTTCTCTTCCAATGCCAGTAAATTTTACAAAGGCTTCATTAGCATTGGTAATTTTTCCTTCGGTATTTAGAATTAAAAAAGGTTCTGAAGTTACCTCAATTAAATCACTCACATATTTTGATTCTTGATTCATTATTTTTGTTTGCTTTATTTAATAAAATTGGAATTTCCAATTTCTTCAATCGGGCTTCTTCTTTTATCTTTTAATTGTTTGAAGTGGGTGGGAGAGAGACCAGTTACTTTTTTAAATTGATTGGATAAGTGGGCTACACTGCTATAATTCATCTTCCATGCAATTTCAGTAATGTTAAGTTCGTCATAAATAATGAGTTCTTTGATGCGTTCAATTTTGTGAGAAATAATGAATTGCTCTATGGTTGTGCCTTGTACTTCCGAGAATAAATTGGATAAATACGTGTAATCATGACTTAGTTTTTCGCTTAAATGGTTTGAAAAATTTACTTTAATCATTTCATCGCTGTGATGAACCATTTCAATGATGACATTTTTTATTTTTTCAATCATCATTGCTCGCTTGTCGTCCATTAACTCTAAGCCAGAATCAAGCAGCGCAGTTTTAAGCTGTAGGCGCTGTTCTATTGAAATTTCCTCCATAATCTCTACTTCTCCAAGATCAACCAAAATAAAATGCAAGCGCAGTTTTTTTAATTCTTCTTTTACCGCCATTTTGCAGCGGTTGCTTACCATATATTTGATGTATAATTTCAAATGAACTTTCTGTTTTTTTTAGAAATCCTTAATAAGCAAAGTTGTCCGACTTTGATTCAAAATAGTTACATAACTCTTCTAATAAGTTACATAATTCACACTTTTGAGTGAGATTTTTGTTTAAAGTAAAATCTTAAAAAATGGAATAGGGGAGAGATGGTTTTGTTTGGTAAATCGAACCAATCAATTAAATCCATTTTTTTGAAAGGTAAGCATTATAATACTCATTTTAAAAATTGGGCATAAAAAAAGGCTCAAACTTAGTTTGAGCCTTTTTTATCTTACTAACTATTAATTAGTGTTTTTTACCACCTTTAGCAGTTGCAGCAGCAATTGAATCAGCTTTAGCTACAGCAGCTAAAGAATCAGCAGTAGCAGTTGCAGCAGCAGCAGCAGCAGCTTCAACAGCAGCTAAAGAATCAGCTTGAGCTTGAGCAGCAGCAGCAATAGAATCTTCTTGAGCTTTAGCTTTAGCAGCTAATTCTTCTTTAGAAGGACCGCAAGATACAAATGCAGCTGACAATGCAGCTACAGCAACGATTGATAATACTTTTTTCATTTTCTAAATTTTTGTTAAGGTTTGTTAATATGGATGCAAAAATACACGTTTTTTTGAATTACAATAAAAAAAAAAAAAAAAATTAAAAAAAAGTGCAAATTTCTATTAACAATCCAATTGTTAATAGAAATAAAGAGCCTACTAAAACATACATTTGTTTTATTTATGTATAAGCTATTTTTAAGACCAATCCTGTTTAAACTAAATCCAGAAAAAGCACATTATTTTACTTTTGATCTTCTTAAACTATTTGTTGGCAATGCTTTTGGTCGTTTTATCACAAAGTTGTTTTTTGAAAGAAAAAATCTAACACTTCAAAAAAAGTTGTTTGGTTTAAACTTTCCTAATCCAATTGGGCTTGCAGCAGGTTTAGATAAAAACGCAACACATTTCAATGAACTATCATGTTTGGGTTTTGGTTTTATTGAAATTGGAACTTTAACGCCAAAACCTCAGTCGGGGAATGATCAACCCCGTTTATTTAGATTAACAAAAGATTCAGCGCTCATTAACAGAATGGGATTTAATAATTTTGGCGTTGACGATGCAGCAAGGCGTTTGAGAGAAAGAAAAACAAATGTAGTCATTGGTGGAAATATTGGTAAAAATAAATCAACTTCAAATGAAAATGCCTTCAATGATTATGAATACTGTTTTCATGCTTTGTATGAGGTTGTAGATTATTTTGTAGTCAATGTGAGTTCTCCCAATACACCTCATTTGAGGGATCTTCAAGAAAAAGAGCCTTTAACACATTTATTGAAAAATCTTCAAACGATTAATGATTCCAAGCCTAAACGAAAGCCGATTTTACTCAAAATTGCGCCTGACTTGACAAATTCACAGTTAGATGATATCATTGAAATTGTAGCAATTACTAAAATTGACGGAATAATTGCGACCAACACAACCACTGCTCGTGAACCATTAACATATTCTGTAGAATTTTTAGATAAAATTGGAATGGGTGGATTAAGCGGCAAGCCATTATCAAAAAGAAGCACCGAAGTTATCAGATATTTAAAAACAACATCTAAAAATGCTTTTCCCATCATTGGAGTTGGAGGGATACATTCAGTAAATGATGCCATAGAAAAATTAGAGGCAGGTGCTGATTTGCTGCAATTGTATACTGGCTTTGTATATGAAGGCCCAGCTTTAATTAGAAAAATTAACAACGCAATTATAAAAAGAAATGAAGCTCATTGAATGTCCAAGAGATGCCATGCAAGGCATTAAAGAATTTATTCCAACAGAATTGAAAGCTGAGTATATTAACGCGCTTTTAAAAGTAGGCTTTGATACCATTGATTTCGGTAGTTTTGTTTCTCCGAAAGCAATTCCGCAATTGGTTGATACAGCCAAGGTATTGAAAAAATTAGATTTATCTTCCACACAAAGTAAGTTGCTAGCTATTGTTGCCAATCTTAGAGGTGCAGAAGATGCCTTTCATTTTGATGAGATAAAATATTTAGGTTTTCCATTTTCAATTTCCGAAACATTCCAGCAACGCAATGCTAATTCAACCATTGCAGAATCTTTTATTCGTGTTGAGGAAATACAATCGTTATGCCTGAAACATAAAAAAGAATTAGTTGTTTATATTTCAATGGCTTTTGGGAATCCTTACGGAGATGAATGGAATACCGACATTGTACTAACTTGGACCAAAAAGCTCAGTGAGTTGGGAATAAATATTATCGCTTTATCAGATACAATCGGTGTTTCTGACCCTAATAATATAAATGATTTATTTTCAAACATTATCCCCGAATTTGAAAATGTTGAAATTGGCGCTCATTTGCATTCAACGAGAGAAAAAGCAATTGAAAAAATTGATGCGGCCTTTAAAAGTGGTTGTAAAAGGTTTGATGTTGCTATTCATGGATTTGGCGGTTGCCCAATGGCTAAGGAAGATTTAACTGGAAATTTAGCAACTGAAGATTTGGAATCTTACTTCAACAAATCTAATATTGATTTGAATCTAAATCTTTCTTTTTTAAGAGACGCATACGAAAAAAGTTGGGATATTTTTAACAACTATCACTAATCCCAGTTTTCTAATAGTGATTCTGTAACGTCATACAAGTTATTTAATTCTTCATTAGTGATGCAATATGGTGGGATGAAATATAAAATATTTCCGAGTGGACGAACAATTATTTTTCTTTCAATAAAGAAATTTGAAATTTTTTCTGAAGCAATATTTAAATAATTAGTTTGTTCACTTGTTTTCAATTCAATTCTTAAAATTGTACCAAGAGAACTGATGTCAATTAATTTAGGATGATTGATGTTTTTTACAACGAACGCTTTATGACAATTAGAAATGAGTTCAATATGTTGCCACGTATGATTTTTCTCCATTAAATCCAAACTAGCAAGTGCGGCTGAGCATGCTGTCGGGTTTGCAGTGTAACTATGTCCATGAAAAAATGTTTTGGTTTTATCGTCACTCAAAAAGGCATCATAAATAAATTGAGCACAGCTTGTAACCCCAAGAGGCATGTAACCACCTGTTAAACCTTTTGATAAACATATGATATCAGCTTTATAAGTTAAATAATCATTAGCAAAAAACTTGCCGGTTCTTCCAAAACCAGTCATAACTTCGTCAGCAATGGTTATGATATTGTTTTCTTTACAAATAAAAATCAGTTCATCTAAATGCTTCGCATCATGTATGACCATACCAGCAGCACCTTGCACCAATGGTTCATAAATAAATCCTGCGATATCATCATGATGTAAAAACCACTGCAACATCGTTTCTTTAATGTGTTCAATATTTTCTTGATGAGGTATCGGAATATGAATGACTTCAAATAGTAAGTTTTCAAAGGCATTGTTAAATACATTTCTAGCGCCAACACTCATTCCACCAAATGTATCGCCATGATAAGCACTTTCCAAAGCAATAAATTTCTTTTTTTTAGCTCCTTGATTATGCCAGAATTGAAGTGTCATTTTTAAAGCCACTTCAACGGACGTAGAACCATTGTCAGAGAAAAATATTTTGGATTGGTTAGCTGGTAAATGTTCAATTAAACGTTTTGCCAATTGAACTGCAGGAGCGTGTGTAAAAGAACTAAAAATGGCATGTTCTAATTGATTTAATTGTTCAGATACTTTTTTAGAAATATACGGATTGCAATGCCCATGCAAATTAACCCACCAAGATGAAATAGCATCTAATAATTTGTTTCCTTCTGAATCAACATAATAGGCACCTTCTCCTTTTACTATTTCAATGTTTTGGCCATTGTTTTTTAAGTGCGTAAAAGGATGCCAAACATATTGCAAATCGTTATTTAAAATTTCAGACAATTTTTTTAAAAAATTTATTAAAGTTTAGATAAAGCATTTAAAATGTTTTCTTCAATGCGTTTTTGTAAATTATCAGTTGGGTATTTCACAAATTTTTCACCAGTTACTTTCTCATATAATTCAATATATCTTTCCGAAATTTCATGGATCCATTCCTCGCTCATTTCTGGAATTTTTTGCCCTTCTTTTCCTTGAAAATCATTGTCAATTAACCAGCGACGAACAAACTCTTTACTTAATTGTTTTTGTTCTTCGTTTCTATCTTGTCTTTCTTGGTATCCTTCTAAATAAAAATAACGCGATGAATCAGGTGTGTGTATTTCATCCATTAAATAAATTTTCCCATCATATAATCCAAACTCGTATTTTGTATCAACCAATATCAGTCCCATGCTTTCAGCAATTTCTTGTCCTCTAGCATACAATTTCTTTGTATAGTTTTCTAATTGAGCATAGTATTCTTCACTTACAATGCCTTGTTTTAATATTTCTTCTCTGCTTATATCTTCATCATGTCCAACGGATGCTTTAGTTGTTGGTGTAATAATTGGTTCTGGTAATTTATCATTTTCTTTTAATCCTTCTGGTAAATTTACACCACAAAGTTTTCTAGCACCGCTTGCATAAGTTCTAGCTGCATGACCTGCTAAATAACCTCTGATAACCATTTCTACTTTAAAAGGCTCACACAGTTTCCCAATGCTTACTACAGGATCGGGCGAGCTCATAACCCAATTGGGGACAATATCTTTTGTTGCATCAAGAAATTTTGCAGCTATTTGATTTAAAACCTGCCCTTTATAGGGAATGCCTTTAGGTAATACGACGTCAAATGCACTAATACGGTCACTTGCAATCATTACTAATAAATCATTTTTAATTGTATAAACATCTCTCACTTTACCCTTGTAAAATTTTGTTTGATTTGGAAATTGATAAATGGTATCAATGAAAGATTTGGCAGCCATGATGTTTTTAATTTTTATAAGTTGGATTTACTAAAATATGCTTATGATTATTTTCTTCTGAAGAATTTTCTTGAATTAGTTCTAAATCATTATTTTCTTTTAATAATTCATAGTCTTTTCTTGTATAGTAATATAACCATAGAAAAGCCATAAATCCTCCAAACGTGTAATTTCCTTGCCTGGCTAATTGCAAAATAATAATAACCAAAACCGCATTTGAAATTAACCAATGTAAATTATTAGATTCTTCCTCACCCTCATTTTTTACAAAATTATTTTTTATAAAGAAAAATAAAAACAGAACCCCAAATAGGCCAGTTTCAGAAATGGTTCTGAGTAACATTGAATTTGCATCAGATTTATTACCATCGTATAAGTTTCCAAATTTCGGACTTAAATCATATTTTTCAAAAGCTATTTCATGCGACCCTAATCCTGTACCAAAAAATGGATTTTGTAAAAAATTATTTTTTGCAATCCAATAGTTATTGTATTGAATGAAACTGGAGCCATGAACTCTTGATAATAAATATTTAACGCGTTCTCTGTTATTAGAATTACCTCGCATGGTTACATCAGCGCCCTCCGTATTAATGATGTCTTCAATATAAAGCGCTTTCAAACCATCCATTCTTAATTTAAAATCGTTGACGTTTGAATAAATATAAAAAAATAAAATTAGTGAAAGCGGAACAACAAACGCAATATATCTTACAAATCCAAAATTAATGAGCAATAAAAACAAGCAAACAAAAATACCTATGTATGCTAAAGTGGATGCGGAAATAAAATAGCAAATGATAATGATGATACTCATTTTTTTTGTTGCAAAATGAGTTTTATTAAATATTAAATTGTATAAACAAACAAAAAAGGCTGGGCCTAAAGTTGACGCTAAATATGATGGTTCGCAAAAAATGCCGTTTATTCTGATTCCAAATCCTCCTAAATTGATACCCCATTTATTAAATCCAATCAGTCTGTAATCATAACCATATTTAAATCCAATCCAAAAAGATAACAATTGAAAAATACCAATGATTGCAGATGCATAAGACCAGTTCATATAGATACCAAAAATCTTTTTAATATCTCTATCATAATATTCAAACACGTAATAAAAAAATAAAACGCCAACAAGTAAATTCACATATATCTTTATAAACTGAGAAAAGGTATTGTTTTCGAAATAGATATTTATCAATCCAAAAATGAGTAAAGGAAAAAAAATGTATAAAATATTTGAAGGTGGTTCATATTTAAAAATAAAAAATGGCAACAAAAAAATAATTGCCAAATAAGTAATCTGAAACTCGAAAGGATCTTTAAATAGGATAATAGCGCTGAAAAATATTACCGAAAAGATGCTAAAATCTATTATTTTTTTTATCACCGTTAAATTTAATAAAAAAGAACTTAAACGTTATTTTAATTCTAAAGTTTCTATATACATATTGGATATTTGATCCCAATTAAATCTATTTTTTATCAAATTTAATGAGGTCTGTTTTTTTGAATCTAAATAAGGGTCATTCATGGCAATGATTAAAGTGTTTATTAATTGTTTAATGGCAGATGGCTCAATTAGCCAACCATTATTGTGACTTACCATTGCAGAAACCGCACCCACATCTGTAGCAATGACAGCCAATCCACAGGACATTGCTTCTAAAATTACATTCGGAAAACCTTCACTCCAACTTGCACAAACCAACACATCATTATTAAATAACAATTCTCTAATTTTTGAAGCTTCGCGAATCTCTCCATGATAAAATATGTTTTGGTTTTTTATTCTTAATTCATCAGGAATAGGGCCAATAAATTCAAATTTAAAGTTCAGCTTTTTTTCTATTAAGCTCTTTATGGCATTATTTAATTCTTGTATGCCTTTGCGTCTTTCGGCCCTTCCTAGAAAAACAAATTTTATAATTTTAGCAGAACGGGTTGAAAAGGATTTACTAATAAATTCAGATTCAACACCTGATGGTATTTCTATTATTTGAGATTGATTAACGCCTATATGCTTTATAATTTCAGATATTTTTCCACCATAAGAAAAAACGAGATCAGCCCCTTTTGATATTTTTTTTACAATTGGTTTTAAAATGAATTGTTGAATTTTTGTTTTTAGATCAGGAGCAATTTGATACATTTCATATCCGTGAAAATTAACGCCAATCTTGCAACATTTTATTTTTCCTTTTTGTTTTTCTGAAATAAGCTTCCAGCCTGTAAATCCTTTTGTGTAAATGAAATTATATTCTGATAAATTATTTTTTATGAGTTTAAAAATCAAACAAGCGTATCGATATGAATTAAATAAGTAATGCCCTGGAAATCTAAATGAAGTTGGAAATTTAATTACCGTAGAATGAATGTATTTTTTTTCTTCTTCTGTAAATATTTCTAATGTATTTATATCTAAGCTTGAATTATTAAAGTGAAATAAATCAACTTGAATTTTATTTCTAGCAAAATATTTAGCCAAATAAAAAGAATGTTTCTGCATTCCTCCTAAAACATATGGTGATATCCCATCAGTAATTAAGGCAACTTTCATGTAATCGTATTATTCTTTATGCCAGATTTTATCACTGAAAATTTTGACTTCATTAAAATGAAGTGTTTTTCAAAATATTCGTAAGATATGCTAGATATCAAAATGCTTAATCCAATGCTTAACATATAAATCAAAATATTTAAAACTATTTCTGATTCAATATTATTAAATCTTTTCAAAAAATATAAAATTGGCGGTATAATCATAAAATGATACATGTATATGCCATAAGATATTTTTCCCAAATAATTTAATACTTTGTTTTCTAAATTTATTTTAACGGAATTATTTGAAACATTTAAAATAATGATCAAAAATAAAATTGAATAAACGATATGGATTCCATCCTGAATTTTGTCAGGTGTTAAAAAAATTAGTAAAATAATTAAAACTAAAGAAATATTTATAGATATTTTGTTATAAACTAAATTTAATAATTGATGATTATCAATTAATAATTTTGCGCCAATACCACCTATAGCCATGCACTCAAATTTTGACATGGCAATTGATTTTTTAATAGCAAGATATATCATATTTGATTGATGGTATTGGCCTATCATAAGCACAATTATTTTTATAATAATAATTCCTAAAATGATATAAAGTAGTGATTTTAGCAGGTTATTTGTTTTGGAAACTACCCAAGGCCAAAATATGTAAAATTGTTCTTCGATTCCGATGGACCATGCTTGACCAATATTTGGTACTGCAGAAAAAAATGAAAATGCAATATTTGGAAGTATTAAAACGTACAATAATAAATTGGAATAAAAGTTATTGATGAAATTTTCTTGTAGGTACGATATTTTAAAAAAATCAAAATTTGGTAATACAAAAAAACCAAGTATGACAATGAAATAATATAATGGCCATATTTTAAAGATTCGTCTGTAATAGAATTTTTTAATATCTATTTCATTAGATATTTTTTTTTCAGCTAAAAGTAAATACGTAATTAAAAAGCCACTTAATACGAAGAAAAAATAAACACCTAATCCTCCCAAATTAAAAATAACAATATTTTTATAGCAACTGTTAAAATTAAAAACTCCTTTTAAAAGTTCTACATGAGTTATAATAACAGCTAAAGCAGCTATAAAACGTAAGCTATTGAGCCCAGAAAAATATATGGATTTATCTTCTTTCAATTTAACGTCTTTTATTCTGCCTACATTTTTGAGAAAACAGTTGTTAACTCAGAAAAAATGCGTTCAGTTGCTTTCCCATCCCAAAACTTTGGGATAGTACCTTTTTTATATGAGCCATTTTCTATCTGTAGGATGTAAGATTTAATAATTTCTAAATCAAAAGGAATGAGTGTATTAGTTCCTTCAGAGCAAGTTACTGGTCTTTCTGTATTTGGACGGAGCGTTAAGCAAGGAATTTGTAAAAATGTACTTTCTTCTTGTATGCCACCACTATCAGTTAATATGAATTTACTTTCTTTAATCAGTTTTTGGAAAGAGAAATAGTCGAGTGGTTGTGTAAAAATGAGTTCTGAAATTTTTTCAAATCGAGATGCTAAGTTTAAATTTTCAATATTTTTTAAGGTACGAGGATGAACTGGAAAAACAATTTTATTGTTTTGTGATAGGTGAGTAATTAAATCTAATAATTTTAATAGCCCTTCTTTTGTATCAACAGTTGCCGGTCGATGCATGGTTACCAATACATATTTTTTAAAATCTAATTGTAGTTTATTTAAAATATCAGATTGCTCAATGTTTTCTTTAAAAGCGACCATGGTGTCAATCATTGTATTTCCTACAAAAAAAATATTGTTTGCTGATATTCCTTCTTTCAATAAATTATCCAAGCCGCTTTGTTCTGTTACCAAATAATAATTAGTGATGCTGTCAGTGATTACTCTGTTATGTTCTTCTGGCATAGTTTTGTCGAAGCTTCTTAATCCGCTTTCTACATGAGAAATTTTTATGTTTAATTTATTTGCTGTAATCGCAGCAGCAAGGGTAGAATTTACATCGCCTACAACTATAATCAAATCTGGATTAAAATCCGTTTTAATAAGATTTTCTAATTTTATGATGATTTCAGCAATTTGAATGTTTGCAGAAGCAGTAGGAGTAATATTTAAAAAGTAATCAGGTGTTAAATTAAATTGGGTAAAAAATATGTCAGCCATTTTTTCATCAAAGTGCTGACCGGTGTGAACTATTTTTAAATCAATGTTTTTATAAAGTCCAGCCACTTTTTTAAATTGAGTGACCTTGATAAAATTTGGTCTAGTACCAATAACAACTAATATTTTTTTTGAGCTCATTTAAATGGATGATCTAATTTTTTTTAAAATATGCTTTCTGATTTCAAAATACATATCATTAAAAAACATAATCTTATTTATCGTAAGGAAAATTTACGTATGCTATTTTAAATACAGGTTTAAATGCTGTGTTTGAAGTGCCTCCTAAAGTAACCCCATACAATCTATCATCTCTTCTAATAACGACAGATTTGTCGGGTTGTGCATTCACAATGTAGAATCCGTAATTTTGAATTTTATTGGTAATTATTTTTTGAACTTGTCGGGCAATGTTAAAAACATACTGTTTATTTACTGCATCGTAATTACCATTGTATTTAATAAAATCAGTGGTTTCAAGTTGATCATAAACCAACTCTTCTCTGCCTGAACCTGAAGAATCTGCTAATAAAGCCAATGTTGATGGATAATTATAATTAGCATTATAGAATGATTCATCTACTTTAAGGATGAGTTCAGCACGACTTATTGAAACATTTTGATTTGCAGCAAAATTATTTAAATATGGTAAAGTGACTCTGGTTCTAGTTCCGCCAAAACAATTTAAATACACATTTTTTTCTCCTTTTTTAAGATCGCCACTTAATTGATCAAATAAATTTGGATTTGCTCCAGCAACGTAGTTATGGTTAATATTATTGAACCTTGCAGCATCTGTGCCTTTAAAAGTAAATTGAAAAGTTTTAGCTTCACCACTTTCATGATAATAAAAATTAGCTCCAGATAATATATCATCCAAATCAAATCTTCTGATGGCCCCTTCAGTAGGCGCATTTAAAATACTGTTTTCTGAAGTAATATAGAAACCTTTATTGGCGTCTAAAAACGCCGCATTATTTATTAAGTTGCTATTGGTTTGTAAAATATATTGAGCCATGCTATAATCAAGAGGCAATACTAAACAAAGCCCATCTCCTCGTATCCTATATTTGGCATTGATATGAGCAACTGGCGTTGTAGCTTTTAGTAAAGTTGTATTTGTAAAATTATTTTGTCCGAGTGAACTATTAGTTGGCAATATTTTTTCTTTCACAACATACACATCATAGGTTAATACGGTTGAGGTATCCCCTATTGATTCACCTAACCATCTTAAAACAATTTCTGCGGAATCTAAAATGGGGTTTGTGCCAAAAGTTAAATTGGTTAAGTTATTTGCAATAGACAAATTCGTATAGATACTAGCGTCAGTTCTACCATATACTGGATCTAAAGTAGATCCTAAAAACTTAAATTGATCATTGTAACTTTTAACAGATTCTACTTTTTGCGTATGCATATACAATGAAGCTGTATCAGTTACGATGACGCCAAGCAAATCTTGTTCTGGCTGAATGTCTAATCCTAATACGCTATCTTCAGATTTTTTTTTACAAGAAAAAATTATAGTTAATAAAAAAAATATGGTGAGATAAGTTTTTGTCATCGGATATAAATTAAAAACGCATAATTACTTAAAATTATGCGCTTTTAATAGTTAAAAAGTGAAAAAAATTAAAATATTACAAATCGGTTAAAATGGTTGTTTCTTCTAAAATTAAATCATAATATTCATTATAAGCATCAGCGTATTCAGCTTCACCTTTATATTCTAAAATCGGTTTGCCAGATTTTTTTGCGTATTTCCCAATCTCTGCGTTAATATTTTCGCTTCCAAATGCAATTCCATCTGAATGATCAATTGCCAATTTCATCAGGTTTATATAACTCGCATCTTCAATGTGTTTTAAATCTTTTTTAGACACACCATCAATGATTGCTTTATCAATTATTTTTTTGTTGAGAGCTTTTGTATACTCTTCATCGTAAATAGTATAAACAATTTTGGATTCAGCAAATAAAGGATCTTCTGTAAATCCTTTTTTAATGTACAATGGCAATAATCCTGTAAACCAACCATGACAGTGAATAATATCAGGAGCCCAACCTAATTTTTTGATTGTTTCAATAACGCCTCTATTAAAAAAAACAGAACGTTCATCATTATCTTCAAAATATTTGTTTGTGGCTTTATCTCTTAAAACCGATTTTCTATTAAAATAATCATCATTGTCAATAAAATAAACTTGCATTCGGGCTGATGGTATAGAGGCCACTTTGATAATTAAAGGATGATCCGCATTATTGATAACGATGTTCATTCCTGATAAACGAATCACTTCATGCAATTGGTGGCGTCTTTCATTGATATTGCCATATTTTGGCATAAAAGTTCTTATCTCTTTGCCTTTTTCTTGGATGGCTTGAGGCAATCTTCTTCCAATCTTTCCTACCTGAGTTTCATCTAAATAGGGGGTAATTTCCTGCGACACAAAAAGAACTTTTGCTTTTTTCATAAAATTTGGATTTGTAATGGATTTATATAAGGACATACAAAAGTAATAAAAAAATATTCATATATCAAAGTATTATTTAGCTTTGAAGTTATTAATTTATCTTACAAAGTATATAAAGTGCTAGTTTTTAAAACCTTAATAGAATTAAAGGATTGCTTGAATGAATTGAGATTGGGTAAAAAAACAATTGGCCTTATTCCAACAATGGGTGCTTTGCATGATGGACACATTTCACTCATAAATTATTCGAAAAAAGTTTGTGATTATACGGTGTGTAGTATCTTTATTAACCCCACACAATTTACAAATGCAGAAGATTTAGAACGATATCCAAGAACACCTGAAAAGGATATTGAATTGCTTGAAAAGGCTGGATGTAATTTTTTATATATGCCTCAAGTAGAAGATATTTATCCAAAGAATTTTTCTAGAACATTTGATTTTGGGTATTTAGATTCAATACTTGAAGGAGCCAGTCGTCCGGGTCATTTTAATGGAGTAGGGCAGGTCGTAAGTATTTTATTGGAAGGAATTAAACCTGATAAAGCTTTTTTTGGTAGTAAAGATTATCAACAAGTAATGGTTGTGAAATCATTGGTAAAGCAGTTAAGCCTACCAATTGAAATAGTTTCGTGTCCAATTTTAAGAGAATCTGACGGCTTGGCCATGAGTTCTCGTAACAAGTTATTAAGTGATAAAGAACGAATCACGGCATCACAAGTGCCTTTATTGATGAGTCATGCAAACAAAATAATTAAAGCCAAAGGCATTAAAGAAGCTAAATTATATATTGAAGAAACAGTTTCAAAAATTCAACACATGACGCTGGATTATTTTGAAGTTTGTAATGCGCACACCTTAGAAAAATTAGAATTTTATCCTGCAACGAGTCCTGCCATATCCTTAATTGCAGTATTTGTTGGTAAAGTCAGGTTAATTGATAATCTTCAACTTTGAAAAAAGTAAAATTACGATTTGACAAATAGCCCCATCTACCAAAAAATGGTACCTTAGCGCTTCATGAAAACAAAAACTCTAAAAAAAAACAGTGTTAATGTTGTCACATTGGGTTGTAGTAAAAACATTGTAGATAGCGAAGTTTTAATGGGTCAATTAAAGGCCAATCATTTTAAGGTTGAGCACGAAAGCAAAACTGATAATCATCACATTGTTATCATTAATACTTGCGGTTTTGTGGAAAATGCAAAGCAAGAAAGTATCGATACAATTTTACGTTATGTGAGCGCAAAAAAAGAAGGAAGCATTGAAAAACTTTATGTGACGGGTTGTTTAAGCGAACGTTACAAAGATGATTTAGAAAAAGAAATTCCTGATGTTGACGCTTATTTTGGAACGCGCGATTTACCTAAACTCTTAAAAACATTAAAAGCAGATTATAAAAAAGAATTAGTTGGTGAAAGATTATTAACGACTCCAAATCATTTTTCTTATTTTAAAATTAGTGAAGGTTGCGATAGGCCTTGTAGTTTTTGCGCCATACCTTTAATGAGGGGAAAGCACATTTCTGAACCAATTGAACAATTGGTGCAGCGTGCGAAATTATTAGCGAGTAAAGGAGTTCGTGAATTGTTGCTGATAGCGCAAGATTTAACTTATTATGGTTTGGACATTTATAAAAAACGCGAATTGGCAAATTTAGTCAATCAACTTAGTGATATTGAAGGAATAGATTGGATTCGATTACATTACGCATTTCCAAGTGGTTTTCCGATGGATGTACTTGACGTGATGAATAAAAAAAGTAATGTTTGTAATTATTTGGATATGCCCTTGCAACACATTTCGGATAACATGCTAACAAGCATGAGACGAGGTATTACCAAACAAAAAACCATTGATACCGTCAATCGCATTAGAGATAAAGTGCCTGGAATTGCCATACGAACAACATTAATAGCAGGTTATCCAGGCGAAACAGAAAAAGACCATGAAGAAATGCTGCAATGGGTTAGTGACACTAAATTTGAGCGATTGGGTATTTTTACTTATTCGCATGAAGAAAACACCCATGCCTATTTATTAAAAGACGATGTAAAAGAAAAAATAAAGAAGCAAAGAGCGGAAAAAGTGATGGAAATTCAGCAAGAAATTTCATATCGGTTAAATCAAGAAAAAATCGGAAAGACTTTTAAAGTGTTGTTTGATAGAAAAGAAAATGACTATTTTGTTGGACGAACAGAATTTGATAGTCCCGATGTAGATAATGAAGTCCTTGTAAAATCAACGGATACAAATTACATCAGAATAGGAGATTTTGCAAATGTAAAAATTAATGAGGCAAATGATTTTGATTTATATGCTCATTTAATTTGAGAATTTTTTGCACGAATTATACAATTATTTTTTCGTCATTTTTTTAAATAAAAATGTATGGTTATTATAAAGTATCAGTTACTTTAAGCAGTTTAATAAAAAGAAGAATAACCAATTAAATATATAAAGGATTGAGATTTTTTTAAAAGTGCTTTTGTCCATTTTTTTACATTTTAAAGTAAATCCCTGGCTCTGCTGGATTTTTTGTAAAGGGTTTAAGCGTGGGTAATCCTGCGGAAATTAAATTATTTTAAACTAACAGTTGTTGGTTGGTTATAGATGTATTTACTCGTCATCAACAAATTATTACGAATTAGAAAGTATTATAAAATTAGAAACTCTTAGGCAACAAGTAATCACAATAAAACAAAAATGTGATGATAATAACCGCAGGATTAACAACACACATTCCTTCAAACAAAACCCAGCGCAAAATCTTTTTATTTTCGCTTCAATAACTCAACCATTTCCTTGAGTTGTTTAATGGTTTCTCCTTGCGAGGCAATAATTTCGTTTTTTGATTTAATAAGCTCATCTACTAATTTGGATTCGTTATTGAAACTATTTTGATTATTAGCTTGCGGACTTTTATCAAATTTTGTTTGACTACCAGTATTTAAAAATGTTGTCGCAGAAACACTAAAATAATTACAAATCCTTTTAAGAATTACAGGTGTAAAATTACTTGCACCCCTCTCAAGTTTACTATATGCTTGCTGAGTAAACTTTAATTCCTTTGCTAAAACATCCTGTTTTAAACCATGTTCCTTTCGTAATTCTTGTAATTTGTTCGCTAATATTAAATTAAATTCTTCCATACATTAGTTGTTTTTTACAACAAGTTTAATACCTGATTTATATGCAAATATATTTATTATTAATATATTTTGGTTGTATAAGATGAATTTTAATTGTTAAGTACAACCAAATTAATATACATCTAAATGTATCTGGTTAGTACTTTCGGGCATTATATAATATAAAAAGAAATTAAATATTATTATGGCTTTAGAGTATTATACAAATTTAACAAGTGTAGCCTCCCATTTTTTACAAAAGATAAAAGTTCCTGTTAGTCAAAAAAGTTTAGATTCTTTATTTTTTACAAACCCTTACTATCCTAGTTTATATAGCCTTAATAATGTGTTTAATAAGTTCAAAATTGATAATAAAAGTTTGAAAGTTGAACTTGAGCAATTAGATGATTTACCTTTACCATTTTTGACACATTATTATATTGAAGAAATTGGAGCTAAAGATTTTATAAATGTTACTGATGTAACGGAAGACTCAGTAACATATTTTTATAAAAAAGAAATAACAATTGCGAAAAATGTCTTTCTCGAAAAATGGTCGAAAATAGTTTTTTTAGCACAGCCAAATAATGAAAGTAAAGATGTTGATTACGATAAAAATAAAAAAGAAGAAGTAAATAATAAAGTAAAATCTTTATTATTAGCGGCAGGATATGGTTTTGTTTTACTATTTGGGCTTTATTTTTTTATTGCATCATCAAATGATTTTGTAGGAGCAATAATGTTTGTTTTTTCAGTACTTATAGGCTTAATAATTTCAGTACTACTATTAATATATGAGGTTGATAAATCTAATGATTTTGTTAAAAGTATTTGTGAAGGAGGTGTTAAAACAAATTGTGACGCTGTGCTAACTAGTTCTGAATCTAAGCTATTTAGTATTTCCTGGAGTGAATATGGCTTTTTTTATTTTGGGTTTCTTGCATTATATTTATTGATTCCATTTTCTTCTTTTCTCGAAAAAAAGCCTATCATAACCTATTTATCGATTTTAACTTCATTTTATATCCCTTTTAGTATTTATTATCAGTATAAAATAGTAAAGCAATGGTGCCGTCTTTGTTTAATGATACAAACTGTTTTATTGTTTAATTTTATTTGGACTTTATTTTTTGGAAATTTCGAATTTCAATTTAGTAAACCAAATATCTTTGGTTTTTTTATTTGTGGTTTTTTTCCAATTATAGTTTGGTATTCACTAAAACCGTTAATTGTGAAATCATTAAAATCAGAAGAATATTATGGTTCTTGGAGAAGATTATTTAATCATCAAGACGTTTTTAATTTAACTTTAAACGAACAACCTAATGCACCAATTGGTTATGAAAGTTTGGGATTACATAAAGGAAATTCAGACGCGAAAAATATCATAATTAAAATTTGCAGTCCAACATGCACGCCATGCGCAAAGGCATATAAACTTTTTAATGACATTTTATCTACTAATAAAGATTGCCAAATTATAACAATATATGAAGTTGGCGATAGTGAAGATGCATTCAGTAGAATTTTCGTTAAACACATGTTTGCCTTAAATGATATGGAGGATAAAAAATTATTAAATAACGCAATGGATTATTGGTATTTGAACGAAAACAGAACGTACGAAGAATTAGTTGAAAAATTTCCTGTTCCAAAGGAATTATTAGATATGCATACAGAAAAAATCATTGCCATGAATGAATGGTGCAAAAATGCAGAGGTACAATATACACCTACGGTTTATTTAAATAATAAAAAATTACCTAAAACGTTTAATTTAAACGAGCTTAAAAATATATTATAAATTTAATAGTAAATATAAAGTGGCTTTAACAATAATTAGTTCTGAGGAATCAAGAGAATAAACCTCGTAAAAAATAATTCTCATAATTATAAACCAAAAAATCAAAAAAAAAAATGAAAAAACAATTTAGTGAAATTAGTGGAGTTTTATTAACTTCAAAAGAAATGAAAGAATTAAAAGGCGGATTCTATGTGACTCCTCCGAAAAAAAATGTTTGCGACGGTCAAGAATGTCCTTTAGCTGGAGGCACATCCTGTGCTCCCATGGCAGTTGGTGGATGTGCTTGCTCAAAAACTCCTCATGGAGTTGATGTGCAAAATTCCGCTTGCACTCCAGTGAGGTCAACTAAAGATAGTACATCAACAACCTTTGTTACTGCTACTGGTTCATTGTATGCTACAAATGTTAGCTTGTTTAGTTCATCTTTTTTCAATCGTTAGAACTTGTTAGTTGTTTAATTATGAGTCTATAATATCTAAAATTAGATTGGATTCATTTTTAAGTTTATTTAAGTTAGAAAAATGAAAAAGAAAATACACTTGTTATTTATATTTTTTTTATCCACAATGTGTTTGTGTGCTGAATCAAATTTTAATGATTCACTTGCAAAAATTACCATTAAGGCAAAAGATTATAAAAACAAGTGTATTTTCTTTTATTATTCTCAAACAAATAATCCTTTTGTAACTTTAGATTCCACTGGTTATGGAGAAATACTAGTTCCCATAAAAGAAACGGAATTTCTTAATTTTGGAACGAGTGATTCTATTTTTTTTAATTTGTTACTTGAGCCTGGAAATGATATTACCTATTTAATAGAAAATAGTAATATAAAAATATTGGGGAAAGGGTCACTTCAAAATAATTATTTGCTTAATGTTAAAAGAATACTAAGTAATATTTCTAAAGCTATTGAAAAAATAGATGACACAGATGTTTTTATTGATTTTATGAATACATCAGATATTCAATTAAATCAATTTCATAAAAATTTTACAGACAGCATAAAATTACCAATTCATATTGCATACATATTAAAAAAATGTATTGAATCAAAATTATTGTTAGAAAAGCAAAAATTTCTTTTTTCAATTGAGGGCAAATATATAGATAGTTTAGATTTAGAAAATAAATTAAATTTAATAAATAATGAAATTTTTGCTGATTCTGTACTATTTAAAACTGGTTATACAGATTTCTTAAGTTTTTTGACGTATAATTTTGATAGAACAATCATAAGGAACAAAACATTTATTAATTGTCCAAATCCAAATGTTTACCCTATATTGGTTTTTAATGAAATATCTAAGTCTCATAAATACAGTGAAAAAATTAAAGAATTTTTATTATTCTCTAACTTATCTTTTGATTTATCCTACTTTGGAATAAATTCGACTATAGAAAATCTTATCGAAGTATTTCATCAACTTTATCCAGATGCTAAATTCAATGCATATTTAAAAAGAGATTTAGAAAAATTAAAAAAATTAAGTAAAGCAAATATTGCGCCTAGTTTTAAAGGAAAAACACCCACTGGTAAATTAGTATCATTAGAAGATTATAAGGGCAAAGTTCTATTTATTGATGTTTGGGCCACGTGGTGTGGGCCATGTAAAGAAGAACTACCATTTACTCATAAAATACAAGAATATTATAAATTTAATAATCAAGTACAAATATTATATATTTCAATCGATTCAGAAATAAATCGTTGGCAAGCTTTTTTAATTAAGAATAAAAAGCTTAATGGCAATCATATTAATATTAACGACTCTTTATTCATTAACTCTTATAAAATTACTGGTATACCAAGATATATACTCATTGATAAACAAGGTTTGATTATTGATGCCTTTTGTTCAAAACCATCTAGTGGTGAAATTGAAGATAAAATAAGAAAGGCTTTATTAAATAATTAAATGCCTTTTACTCACTACCCCCAAACCGATGAAATGGCTTGTGGCGCAACCTGCTTGCGCATGATAGCCAAACATTATGGCAAACAATATACCCTCAAAGAACTATTACAATCTAGCCAAACTACAAGAGAAGGAACAAGCTTATTGGGAATAAGTCAAGCCGCAGAAAAAATAGGACTTAGGACTCTTGGTGTTAAAGTTACTTATGATAAATTAATAGAAGATGCGCCTCTACCCTGCATTGCTCATTGGAATCAAAATCATTTTGTAGTTATTTATCAAATAAAAAAAAAGATTGTATACATAGCCGACCCTGCACACGGCATACTTAAATACACCAAAGAAGAATTTTTGAAAAGTTGGGTTAGCGATGGCAAAGACGAAGGCATTTTGCTGCTCTTAGAAACAACCCCCGAATTTTATAAAGAAGATACCTCAGCGTCTGCCTCACAATCATCTCCCCTTCGGGGAGACAGGAGAGGGGCTTCGTTCTCTTTTCTCTTCGCTTACCTAAAGCCTCATTACAAAGCCATCTTTCAATTATTCATTGGCCTATTGGCTGGTAGTTTATTACAACTCATTTTCCCTTTTTTAACCCAAAGCATCATTGACATTGGCGTGCAAAACAAAGATGTGCATTTTATTTATTTGATTTTATTTTCGCAACTGATGGTGTTTTTTGGCAGAACCACCATTGAAATTATTCGCAGCTACATTTTTATGCATGTGAGTAGCCGCATTAACATCAGCTTGGTGAGTGATTTTTTTGTAAAATTAATGAAGCTTCCCATCAGTTATTTTGATACAAAAATGACGGGAGACATCATGCAGCGCATTGGCGATAACCACCGCATTGAAAGTTTTTTGACAGGCTCATCCCTCAGCACATTATTTTCGGCATTTAATTTCGTTATTTTTAGTGGCATATTGGCCTTTTATAGTTTAAAAATATTTGTGGTGTTTAGCATCGGTTCATTGTTTTATTTTTTGTGGATCACTTTCTTTTTAAAACGCAGAGCCGATTTGGATTTTAAACGGTTTAATCAAAGCAGCCAAAACCAAAGCAAGGTGATGGAATTAATTAATGGCATGCAAGAAATAAAACTGCACAATGCCGAGCGCCAAAAGCGTTGGCAATGGGAAGTATTGCAAGCAAAAGCATTTAAAATCAATTTAAAAGGTCTATCATTAACAACCGCTCAAAACTCAGGCTCTTCTTTAATCAACGAATTAAAAAACATCATCATTACTTTTTTGGCAGCCAAGTTGGTTTTGGATGGGGAAGTTACATTAGGCATGATGCTATCCATCAGCTACATCACTGGCCAACTGAATGCACCCGTAATGGAAATGGTTGGTTTTGTGCAGCATTGGCAAGATGCAAAATTAAGCTTAGAACGATTAAGCGAAATTCACAACAAAGAAGATGAAGAAAAAGCCACTCCCAATATTTCCGAAGAAGAGGAAGCCATCCGTCATTGTAGCTTTGTGATTGATGACATCAGTTTTAAATACGAAGGCGTTGGAAATGATTTGGTATTAAAAGATTTATCCATCATCCTTCCTGCTCATAAAATTACGGCCATTGTAGGAACCAGTGGCAGTGGTAAAACCACCTTGATGAAATTACTGCTGAAGTTTTATGAACCAACCGAAGGCGCTATAAACTTAGTAAACCATGCAGATGGTTCTATCCTGTCCAATTTGTCCAACGTTGGCGTGAGTCATTGGCGAGATAAATGCGGCGTGGTGATGCAAGAAGGTTATATTTTTAGTGATACCATTGCCAATAACATTGCCGTAGGGGTTGATGTGGTAGATACAAAAAAATTGAAACACGCTGTCTTCGTAGCCAACATCAAAGAATTTATTGATGGCTTACCACTGGGTTATAATACCAAAATTGGCATGGAAGGCGTTGGCATGAGCACAGGACAAAAACAACGCATATTAATTGCAAGAGCCGTTTATAAAAACCCTGATTACTTGTTTTTTGATGAAGCAACCAGTGCTTTGGATGCCAACAACGAAAAAATAATTATGAATAACTTAAATGAGTTTTTTAAAAACAAAACCGTGGTTGTGATTGCGCACCGCTTAAGTACTGTAAAAAATGCTGACCAAATTATTGTATTGGATAAAGGACAAATTATTGAAAAAGGAAATCATACTGAATTAACAGCACTAAGAGGTGCTTATTACGAATTGGTAAAAAATCAATTGGAGTTAGGAAATTAAGTGGGAGAAGAAAAGGAAATCATACTGCGTACAGAAGAAGTCAACGAAATTTTAACTTCCACACCCAAATGGATATTCCGCTGGGGCATTTCAGTTGTTTTTATTTTAATTATAACAGCTGTGGCCTTGAGTTATTTTATACGTTACCCCGATATTTTAACAGCCGATATTACATTAACTACATTAAACCCGCCAGTAACATTAGTTTCAAAAAATAACGGTAAGCTAACTTACTTATTAGTTAAAAATAATGACGTCGTTAAAGAAAATCAAACCATTGCCGTTATTGAAAATACGGCTCATTACCAAGACGTTTTGTATTTGTATGAAAGCAGCAATGCCATTATCAACCAATTAAAATTGAGCGATACCATACCGGCTGTAGACATAAAAGATAGTTTAAAAGTTGGGGAGCTTACACCTTACTATTTATCGGTTTTAAAATCAATTAAAGATTTGAATTTATATAAAGTAGTCAATTCCTTTAACAGACAAATTACATTATTAAAAAATGATTTGGTGAGTTATAATACCCTTTCCGCTAAATACAAACAACAAGAACTGATTACGCAACAACAGCTTGCTTTATCAGAAACTGATTATAACAGAGATAAAACATTGTTTGAAAATAAAGTTATTTCAGCAAGGGAATTTGAAACGAAGAAAAGAGAGTATTTATCAGCACTCAACAACTACGAACAAACAAAAATAACCACATCAAATGCTTCCATTCAAATCAATTCCATTGAAAAAAGCATTCTTCAATCACAAATTCAAGATTACCAAGAGCAATCCAAATTAAAAAATGAATTTCAACAAAACCTTAAATCACTGGTTTCGGAAATTACAAAATGGAAACAATTGTATTTAATTGAAAGCCCCATTGATGGTAAAATTTCATTTTTTAATATTTGGACAATCAATCAACAAGTGAGAGCAGGTGATGAATTATTTTCTGTGGTGCCAACACAAAAACAACAATTTATAGGAAAGTGTTTGTTGCCAGCGGTCAATACAGGTAAATTATCTCTTAAGCAAACCGTCAATATTAAATTAGATAATTATCCTTATAACGAAAACGGTATGTTGCAAGGCATTGTTACCAATATATCCGAAGTGCCAAATAAAGATACCTATGCCATTGATGTCAGTTTAATAAATGGATTAGAAACATCTTATCACAAAACCCTTACTTATAAAGAGCAAATGAAAGGGAAGGCTGATATCATCACCAAAAACATATCGGTGATGGATAGAATTTTTTTTAATTTTAAAAAGTTGGTTGATAGGAAGTGATTTTGCTCTTGTTGTTTTTATCAACAACAAAGACGCAAAAGAAAAATCAACTATTTCGAATCAATATGATTTAATGTTAGAGTCTAAAAACAAACGCTTCTCACGTCGTCTCTTAAATTATATTTACTACTCATTACTTCGCCATAAGCACCAGCACTTCGTATGGCAATATAATCCCCACGTTGCGTTGTTGGTAAATCAACAGATTTTCCAAAACAATCACTGCTTTCACAAATTGGGCCTACTACGTCGTATTTTAAAATGTTTTTGTTTTGAGATGAAATATTTTCAATCTTATGAAACGCTTGATATAAAGCTGGACGAATCAATTCCGTCATACCCGCGTCTAAAATTGCGAAATTTGTATTGATACCATTTTTAATATATAATACTTTGGTTATTAAACTACCACAGTTTCCAACAATTGCTCTTCCCAATTCAAAATGCAACTCTTGGTTGTTGCGCAATGCTATAAAATCATGAAACAACTTAAAATAGGTTTCAAAATTTACAATAGATTCAGAATCTGGCTCATGATAATTAATCCCTAAACCTCCACCAACATTCACAATCGGTAAATCAAAACCTTTGTTAAAAAAATAAGTATTTATTTCGTTGACGCGTATGCATAATTTTTTAAACGGAGATAAATCTGTTATTTGAGATCCAATATGAAAATGTAAGCCTATTAATTTTAAATTGGTTAAGGATTTTAATTTTTCAATCACCTCATCAAATTGATAAGGATTAATCCCAAATTTATTTTCTTCTAAGCCAGTGGTAATATATTTGTGGGTGTATGCGTCAACATTAGGATTAATGCGTAAGGCTATTTGTGCTTTTTTATTTTTTAAGTTTGCCAATTCATTAATGACTTCTAACTCCTGAATACTTTCACAATTGAAACAAAAAATATTTTGATCTAGTGCGTAATTAATTTCATCATCACTTTTTCCTACGCCAGCAAAAACGATATCTGTATTTTTAAATCCATGTTCAATAGCGCATTTAACTTCGTTTCCACTCACACAATCGGCACCCAATCCACTTTCTTTAATCTTACTTATAATTTTAGCATTGGTATTGGCTTTAAAAGCATAATGAACATGGTAATGATACTTTTTTCTTTCCGTATTTATTACTTCTAATGTTTTTTGCAATAACTCTAAATCATAAAAATAAAAAGGTGTTTTATGTTTTTGAAGCTGTAAAATTTTTTCTTTTGATAACATAGTCTTGAATTCTATTGATATAATAAAGCGCCTTTATTCGTATCCGAATAAGCCCTTGTTTAAAGCAATTAACGCTGCTTTTTTATGTTTAGAGTTCACTAGCACGCTCACATTATTTAAACTACCGCCATAAGAAACCATTCTCAATGGAATATTTTTTAGCGCGTCTAATACTTTAAATGCATAACCCGATTTATCTTTTGGTAAATTACCAACAATGCAAATAATTGTTTGATCATTTTCAACCTCAACTTTTGCAAACTCTTCAAGCTCTTTTGTAATTTCATTCAAATGAATAAGATTATCAATGGTTAGAGAGACTGCAATTTCTGAAGTCGTAATCATGTCTATTGAAGTTTTGTAACGTTCAAAAATTTCGAAAACAGCCCTTAAAAATCCATGTGCTAAAAGCATTCGATCACTTTTAATGTTAATGGCACAAATCCCATCTTTTGCAGCAACAGCTTTTATTCCTTCTGAAGAATTCTTATCAGAAATCAATGTTCCTAAGGCTTGAGGCTCCATTGTGTTTTTTAATAAAACAGGGATATTTCTTTTTTGTGCAGGCAATATACAAGTTGGATGTAATATTTTCGCACCAAAATAGGCTAATTCAGCAGCTTCATCAAAATTTAATTCTTTAATGGCATGGGTTTTACTCACAACGCGTGGATCATTATTATGCATTCCATCAATATCAGTCCAAATTTGAACTTCGTTGGCATGAATTGCTGCACCGATGATGGAAGCCGTATAGTCACTTCCTCCACGCTTTAAATTATCAATTTCGCCAAATGCATTACGGCAAATATATCCTTGTGTTATAAATAGTTTTATGCCAGGGTGTTTTTTTAATTCTTCTGATAAATGTTTTTCTACATAATCAATTTTTGGCTCGTCATTTTCGTCAATTCGCATAAAATTCAACGCAGGTAATAGTACAGCACTGATGCCAACTTCAGATAGGTAAAAATAAAACAAAGCCGTACTTAATAACTCGCCTTGAGCTAAAACAGCTTTTTCTTCATTAGAGGTAAACATATCCAAAGTAAAAGATCTTAAATAATCAAAATGATTTTTAATTAAATCTTTTCCTTTTTCAATATATTCTGGTTTAGCGTATAAGCCCTCTACAACTGATTTGTATGTTGTTTCTAAATGATCAATTAATTGGGTTGCTTTTACATTATTTTTTGCATACAACGCATTACTGATGTCTACCAACGCATTTGTGGTTCCGCTCATGGCAGACAGTACAACAATTTTTTCTCCCTCAGTGTTTACTAAATCTACAAGTGCCTTGATTCTTTCGATACTACCTACACTTGTTCCGCCAAATTTTAAAATATTCATCCCTTAATTTTTAGAGTGTGGCAAATTTAAAATTTATTTAATGATAAAAGTTAATAAAATTAATAAACCCCATTTTTAAAACGGTCTTTGAGAAATTGCCATTGAAGTATTAAATAATTTCTTTCTCATTAAATTTGATGTTAAGTGTTTCTAATTCTTCGAGCAAAGGTTCGTATATTTCTTTGACGATGGGAATTTGCACACCGTATAATTTAAATTTACCTATTAAAAAATTTTTAATGGTAATTGCCAATGGCAAACCCACTGTTTTAGCCATGGCAGTTTGAACCTCATCATCTCCTTCAACAACTAAAGAAGAAGTTATCTGTTTTATTTGACTATTGATTTCGTACTCAAATAAATGTTGCATCACAATCATATCTTTATCTCCATGCTTTAACAACCATTTTTCTTCCAATAAATTTTGTAGTAATTCAGCTGGCGAAGCTTCTTTTAACCTTATGGGCTTGTTGCTAAATAATTCCAAATAATCTAATTGTTTTATAACTTCTTCATCGATGTCTTTTCCCATAAAAGAAATTAATTTTTCCTTTACCGTACCTTTTCCTAATGGTAAAAAGGATTGTATCAATGACGTATAATTAAAATCGTTTGGAATTTTAATTTTATAGGTATCGTCGGTTAACCCTAATTTTACAAATACATTCCATGCCTTACAATAACCTTTTTGACGAAGAGTGCCCCGCAGCATATATTTAACGTCTAATAATCCATATGGTTCTTTATAGCTAATGCTATCTCGGTTTGCATAGGCATCAAACGAACCGTGACCATCAATTTGTATGGTGCTAATTTGAGTAAATAGTCTATTATAAGGTATAAATTTTAAATCTCCGTCCTCAATGTATTGAGCGGCTCCTTGCCCTGCTAATACAACATTTCTTGGATTCCAACTAAATTTATAACCCCATGGATTGTCATTACTTTCGGGAGCTACTAAGCCGCCACAGAAAGATTGAAACTTTGTTATTTTTCCTCCTTTGTCTTGAATGTTTTTTATTATTTTCATTGCAGATGCGTGATCTATTCCAGGATCTAAGCCACATTCATTTAGCAATAAAATGTTTTTTTGTTTCGCTTCTGTGTCTAAGGCTTTCATTTCAGCACTCACATAACTAGCTGTAGCAAGGTGTTTCGAATATTCTACACAATCTTTAGCAACCTCAATGTGCATAAAAGCTGGCAACATTGATACCACAAAATCTGATTCGGAAATTAATTTTTTTCTTACTGTTGAATTTGTTACATCAAATTCAAGGGCATTAGCCACATTTTCATAATTGATAATTTTTGATTCAATGAGTTTTATATTGGAGTCAGCAATTGTTATTTGCCATTTGTATAATCTGGCATTTAATAAAAGATATTCTATTAAGCTTGAAGATGAGCGTCCAGCGCCAATAATTAAAATCTTACTCATTGTGTCGTTAATAAATCTAAATAATGTAAAGCACCTATTTAATGGGTATTTCTATAAAATTAAATTAAATTTGTTTTCTAAAAAAAATTAAATGTTAAATAAAAAAATGTTACTCATATCACTCTGTTTGTTTTTTTATTCATTTTTTAAAAGCCAAACAAATTCATTGGTTTTGTTTAGCAATATCGGGCAAGTTTTTTCTTTAACAGTTAATGGCGAAGTTATTAATAAAACGCAGCAATCAAATGTAAAGGTTTTCGATTTAGGTTTTGGTTGGCAAATTTTAAAAGCTGAAACTTTTATAAATAATCAAAAGAAGATATTGATTGATTCCTTTTACATCAATAATAAATACATTGGCAAGGAATTTACATTTGTGATCAATGAAGATTTTAGTAAATTAAATTACAATTCCATTGAAGAACCTTCAGGCCCGAAATTACCAAACATTCCAGCAGCCCCAAAAGAGGAAGTTCCTTTAGTTGACAACAGTATTTATGGCATTTTGTATCAGGCAAAAAACAATGTGCCCGTTTTTTTTAATAACTATCATTCAGATAGTAGTTTTTGTTACAATCCTTTAACAGAAAAAGAAATTAAGTATGCGCTTAATTTATTGAATAAGTGTAATGACGACGAAATGAAGTTAATATACTTACTTAAAATTTTGGAAAATAATTGTTATACAGCCGCACAATTTTTTCAGCTGATTTCGGTTTTAGATTTAGAAATGGACATTTTAAACACTTCAAAAAAAGGATATAGCCATCTAATAGACAAGGAAAATGCAACTATTTTATTTCCTCTTTTCAGATACCAATCCATCAAAGATTCATTTACATCATTTTTAAAAGATCAACAAGGACTTGAAAATCAAAAGAAGTTAAATTGTGAAGTGGCAATAACCGATGAAAAATTTGACAACTTACTATCAGAAATAAAGAAAAAAAAATACGAAAACGAAAAGACAGTGGTTGCAAAAAGTCAATTAATTAATTCTTGCATTAGCACGATTCAAGCTCAAAAAATTTTAGAATTATTTTTTCACGATCGAGAAAAAATTGAAGTGATGAAATTTGCATACCAATCAATCATAGACAAAGAAAATATCAATAATTTATTGGCAGAATTTCAATTTCAAGAATCGAAAGACGAGTTTATTAATTACATAAAAAAACTTCATGAAAAATAATAAATTAGGAATAATAGGTTTTCTAGGCGCAATAGCAGTCAGTTTTGGAGCTTTAGGCGCGCATTTCTTAAAAAGCAAAATTGAATCTGGTTTGATCACCGCTGACCAAATAAATGGATTTGATACAGGTGTGAAATATCATATGTATCATGTTTTGGCGATGCTCATTGTGTTTTTGTTTGCAAAAAACAACCCGAGTAGATATTTAAATTGGGCTTTTAATTCTTTTTTATTGGGAATTATATTTTTTTCAGGATCATTATATTTTTTAAGTACCCGACATTTACTTCAAGCTGATTGGCTTAGATTTTTGGGTCCTATTACGCCTATAGGTGGTTTGTTTTTTATCATCGGCTGGTTGTGCATATCCATGTTTGGCTTTTCCAAAAAGATTTGATTGCTTATTCGTGGTGGTATTTTTCATTTTTTAATATCGTAAAAGCCCTATAAAGTTGTTCGCTAAAAAATAAGCGAATCATTTGATGAGAAAATGTCATTTCTGAAAACGACATGATCAATGAACTATTTTTTAAAATCGATTGTTCAATTCCAAATGGCCCACCGATGATAAATACCAATCTTTTACATCCAGAAACCATTCTTTTATTTAAAAATTCTGCAAGTAAAATGGATTTAAATTGCTTCCCATTTTCATCCAAAGACACAATAAAATCTCCTGGTAAAAATAATTTCTCTATTTCGGCAGCTTCTGCTTTTTTTTGTTCATCAATTGATTTTTGTCTGACACTTTTATGCATGACAATGGTTTCTGTATGAAAAGTAACATAATTCTTTAAACGATCAGCATAGATATTAAAGCCTTCATTTAAATAAGCATCAGTTGTTTTTTCTATTTGAATTAAAAGAATTTTCATATTTATTCAATTTTAGGCGCAGTGTTTAAGGTACGATTGTTTAAATTGATAAGTTGCTCCAATTGCCGCAACAACAATACCAATAAAACTTTATGGTTGGCAATAGAGCTTTCGTTTCAAAATATTATAGGGCAACAAATCTACATAAAGACAATTTCTTTAACAACCTAAGTTTTGATATGCAGCGCATCTTGCGTCGGCTCAGAAAAAGAAGCTCAGCAAAAGGCCTTCGGCATATCTGTTAGAAAGTAATTTAAAATGCTACAAATTATAGCCGTTTTAATTCCATTACTTTTTTAATTTTATATTCTATTCAGTTTTTTTATGGCACTTAGTTGGAATGAAATAAAAGATAGACATCCAATTTATTCACGAAGGAAAAAATTAAATCAAAAAAATAATGGCACATATTTCACAATTTCAATCAACACCAAATTCATTGGAGTATTACAGAAATCCAACAAAAGGCAAAATAAAATTTGGTAATGGAGCATTACATTATCGAGATATTCCATTTGAAAAATGTTTTGACAAAAATGGTAATCAATTACTAAAAGTAAAATTATCGGATGATTGTTTAATTTACTATTACATCGGTGTTGATAATAGAAAAGGATTAAAATACAAATTGGTCCAAATAGATTAAATAAGTAACAATAACAATTTACAAGCGAAGCCAAACGAATAGTTTTTTTATTTGAATTATACGAAAAATACACAGCCGATATATTTACAAAAGAGAAAGTGAAGAAAAGTAAAAAATGAAAATCAAGAAACTAAACCATATTAAGGAATACAAATCATTTGTTGATTTCAAATGGTCGGAGTTCTGTATTGACAATGCAGGAGGAGAAAAATCCTTTTGCCCTTATAATGTTTTATTTGGCGAAAATGGTAGTGGCAAAAGTTCCATTTGCGAAATTTTAAAAGATATTTCTCAGCATACTCCATTTAGCAGTAGTTGTGAAAAGCCAAATTCTATTCAAATAAAAATTGATAACAACTTACACAATTATTCTGCAAATGCCTGGGACAATTCCGTACCCAAAAATTCTATTTTGTTTTTTGACCAAACTTTTATTGATGAAAATGTTCATACCAACGGAGAGCGCAGTAATGAAAGAAATAAACATAGCCAAAATGCTGGAAAATTATTAATAGACCTTGATGCAGAAGCAAACAGAAAAAAACAAGCCGAAAAAGACACCGCAAAAGCGTTAAAGGATTTTGAAGATGCAAATACGATTAAATTAACCCAGTCATTTTTACCAAAAGACCTTGATATCTATGTTACTCTAAAAAATAAAAGCGAAGAAGAATTAATCGCTTTAAAAGATGCAAACAATGATAAACACAAAAGTGCTTCTAATGATATTGAACAACTAAAACTAAGAAGAAATCAGACAGCAAATGTTTCCTCTTTTAATCCGCCAGAAGAAATTTCACTTACTAAAGACCTTCTTCCAATTTCAGAATTTCAAGAAATATTTACTCGTAAAATAGAAGATAGTTCGACAAAGCTTGCAAGTGAAAGTCTAATTAAACATATCTCTGAACACAAAGCATTTATTGAAAAAGGACTTCAAATTATTGAAACGTCGGAGAATAAAGACAGTTGCCCTTTTTGTTTGCAATCTCTGAAATCACAAGTAGAAATTATAAAATCCTATTCATCTGTTTTTAATCAAACATATAAGGAACAAAAAGCCAAGTACATTGCGGACATTGAGTTAATTAAAAATAATTTAAGCGATTTAAAAAAGGATGCCTCTCAACTTCCAAGCAAAATATCACACTCCTATAATGTCTTATCAGAATTTTGGTTAAACTATAATGTTGGTAAATTTTCATCAGAAAATTCTCCCGAAGAAGAAACCACAGAAGCGTTTATAGAACGCTCTTCTCTTGAAGAAAAGCTAAATTCTATTTTAACTTATCCAAAAGCTATTGATGATTTACTAATTACATTAGAAAATTTAAAAACGATAGACAATAAAACGTATGACTTTAGTAAAGACTACAATGCAATCTTTTCACATTTAAAAGACATTAAAATTGCTTTGGCGGTTGTTACGCAATCACTGAAGAAATATACAGATAGAATAATTGAGTTTAAAACTAAGTATTCCGAAGTTGCAACTATTAATCAAGAAATTCAACAAAAGGAACCCGAACTCGTTAAACTTACAGACCTCAAAAATTATTTCGACAAAAATTATCATTCGTTGATTAAGGAATGGTATAAATTGAAAGAGGATAAAGAAACATTAAGATTAGCCTCTGTTGGCGCAAAAGATGGCTTGAAAGCATATATCCTTACCCAAGCCCCGACATTGATTTTATCAAAGATGATGACGTTTCTAAATAGGTTTAATCTTTCTTTTACCTTAGAGCCAAATCGGGTTACAGGCTCAACCTCAGAAGTTCCTTTTTCGTTTAAAATACTTGACTTAAAAGGACGAGAAAGAAATATAAAAACTGGATTATCCGAGGGTGAAAGACAATTAATTTCATTAGCATTCTTTTTTGCAATTAATGAAAACAACGCAGACAAAGGAAATAAAATATTGGTATTCGATGACCCAATTACAAGCCTTGACGCTTCCAATTTAAAAATTTTTTCTGATGCAATTTTTGAACAAGTAAATGTTTACTCACAGGTTTTTGTTTTCACACATCATCCCTTGTTTTACAAATATCTAATCAAAAAAGAAAACCCAAATCCAAATAAATTTGGCATCTTAAAAAACACTATTGCTTTTAAAGGCTCTCTAATATACGTAGATACTGAATTTGACTTACACGCCCAATTGAAAGGAAGTCATCAATCACTAATTACAAAAGCATCCGCAGGAACTCTTAGCCTTGAGGAAGCTGCTGTAACCTATGGTCATCTGTTACGATTATCAGTTGAACGTTTTATAAAAAACGAGTTATTAATGTGGAACAAAGAAGATAAATTCTCAACGATAACTGGTGGACTTAAAGATGCAAAAAGCAAAATAAAATTACTCACGGATGCCGACCTTGACATAATTGAAAAGGTTTTTAAATACTGTAATTATGCAAACTTTCTGCACGCAGACAAAGAGGCTTCTTCCGCATTGAACGAATTATTGCAGCACATAGACAAATACATAATTATTATTGATGCTGTTAGAAATCCAATTCCGCCAGCAATTACAACACCAAGCTAACACATTTTGTGAACACATTTAAAACAATTCATTGTAAATAACTTAAAAAAAGTCAATTTCTAGTCCCTAAATTATTACTAACTTTAACCTATGTTTTACAGACGAAAAGTTATATTATCCCTTTTACAATTATTTGATGGTCAATTAGAAAAAATTAGGCTTCAAAAATTACTGTTTTTATTTACCAAACAACAAGAGAAAGCAGAATATGATTTTGTTCCTTATAAGTTTGGTTGTTATTCTTATTCTGCCAATGCTGATTTAACAACGATGGCATCTAAAGGAATGTTATTGGAAGATACAAAAACATTTACTAAAACTGATACTACAAATTATTTAACAACCTTAAAAGAAGCCGATAGAAAACTTATTCAACAAATTAAGTTATTGTATGGTAAAATGGATACAAAAACACTCACAAAGCATACTTATGTGAATTTTCCATATTGGGCTACAAAAAGTGAAATTGCAGGAAAAATACTCAACCAAGATGAATTAAATAAAGTCATTAAGAACATTCCTAATAGTAACAAATCAATTCTATTTACAATTGGTTATGAGGGCATTTCTTTAGAAGAATACTTAAATCGCTTACTTAAAAATGACGTTAAAATTTTAATAGACGTTCGTAATAACCCTTTAAGTATGAAATTTGGCTTTAGTAAAACTCTACTTAAAAGATACTGTGAAAGTTTAGGCATACAATATATGCACTTTCCTGATGTTGGTATACAATCCGAACAACGACAAGAATTAAATACACAAAGTGATTACGATAAATTATTTGCAGTTTATCGCAAAAACAATTTAACTAAAACAATTGCTACTCAAAATATTATTTTAGATTTATTAAAGGAACACAAACGCATTGCATTAACTTGTTTTGAAGCAAATATTTGTCAGTGCCATCGTAAACATCTAGCCGAATCAATCGAACATTTACAAGGCTTTAATTACGAAGTAAAACATATTTAGTGCGAAAATGGCTATACAAAAGGTATTAATAACTGTTACTACATACCCTCTTCCGTCTCGTAGTTATGATGAATTAGTTTGTACAGCTGGTGTTTTAGAAAATGGGCAATGGATCCGAATATATCCTGTTCCTCTTCAGTTTTTAAAAGGTCTTCGAAAAGACGGTAAACTTGAGTCGTTTAAATATAACTGGATTGAGCTTGATTTAAAAAAACGTACTGACGATTTTCGTCCTGAAAGTCATTCCCCTTCAAATTATGGATTTCAAGATATGTCTGTTTCTGGAAAAATAGGAACTGAAAATAATTGGTCAGAAAGAAAAAAATATTGTACTGCAAACGTATATACAAACCTTACTAAATTAATCTCAGATTCTCAAGCGCCAACTAACATTTCACTTGCTACTTTTAAGCCTACTGAATTTTTAGGATTTGAAATTGAAGAAGACGAAAGAGAATGGAAAAAAGAATGGCGCGAACAAATCAATCAACTTCAAATGACCTTTGGAGAGCCAGATAAAAAAGAACAAAGAGAATTAATTCCAAAACTACCGTATAAATTTTATTATAAGTTTAAAGATGAAGATGGAACAGTCAGTAGATTAATGATTGAAGATTGGGAAATTGGAGCGTTATTTTGGAACTGTCTAAAATCAGCTGAGGGCGTTGAAGCTATTGCATTAGAAAAAGTACGACAGAGATATGAAAAAGAATTTTTAAATAAAAAAGATTTGTACTTATTTCTTGGCACAACTCGTGAGTGGCATATGCGTAGAGGAAGAAATCCATTTGTAATCATTGGTGTTTTTTATCCTAAAATTGAAACACAAACAGCAATAGCTTTTGAATAATTTTGCAGGAAAGTTATTATATTTATGTTATCAAAAAAAGAGAGCAATATTTCGGTTTCAAAACCGTACTTCTTTTAGATCCTAAACGGTATGAAGATTTATGTAATGATGTTTATGAGTCTTTTGTTATTTTCTTTTTCCGTTCAGGAAATAGATGATGAAATAGCGGATGCCCTAAAAGTTGTGAAAACGGAAGAAATTATTAAATTCTTTTCTGAGAAAACATCCCTTAAAGTATTAAATCAAGAAGATTTTGTAAGTAAATCAAAAGCCCAAGCAATTATTGAAGATTTTTTTGCAAAGTTAAAGGTTAAAGGATATCAAGCATCTCACACAAGCTTGGCTAATTTCAATCAACAATTTATCACAGGAAAATTAGATACCATTATTGGAAAATTCAGGATTTCAATATTAGTGAGGGGTAATTTAATTTCGCAATTTAGAATTGAGAATGAGTAATTATTTTGAGCTTCATAAAAAACATTTTAGTTTATCTCAATTTGTTAGGACTTCATTGATAGAAGATGTGCTAGATGGCGATCATACATCTTTGGCCATTATTTCAAAAAAACAAACCGGAAAATGCCAATTGCTGGTTAAAGAAAATGGCATTATTGCAGGAATTGAAGCCGCAAAAAATATTTTTAAAACCATCAATCCAAAATTTAAATTTACTGAATTAATTAAAGACGGTAGTAATGTAAAAAAAGGGGATGTTGCGTTTACCATCGAAGGAAACGTCCATAAATTATTAATTGCTGAACGCTTGGTGTTAAACGTGATGCAAAGAATGAGTGCCATTGCCACCAAAACAAACCATTTGCAAAATTTATGCATCGGGACTAAAGCTAAAGTAATTGATACAAGAAAAACCACTCCAAATTTCCGTTTCTTTGAAAAATGGGCTGTAGTAATAGGTGGCGGAGCCAATCACCGTTTTGGACTATATGATATGATCATGATAAAAGATAATCACATAGACTTTGCGGGAGGCATTATTGAAGCCATTAATGCGGCTAATTTATATCTCAAAAAAACAAAAAAGAAATTACCCATAGAAGTTGAAACGAGATCTTTAAGTGATGTGAAGACTATTTTGAAACTCAAAAAAGGAAGTTTCCATCGCATCATGCTTGATAATTTTTCATTATCTGAAACTAAGAAAGCTGTTTCATTAATTGGAAAATCTATTGAGATTGAAAGTTCTGGCGGCATTACAGAGAAAACCATAGCAAATTACGCCAAATGTGGCGTCAATTATATATCAGTTGGAGCATTAACGCACCATGTTAAAAGCTTAGACTTAAGTTTAAAAGCCATCAAATAATTTTTAGCAATTAATTCAGGATGATATGAGGAAAGTTAATGGGAGCGGTGTCAAAAAATGCCAGTTCGAAAATATCAACTTGTACATCTTTTATAATCGGAAAAGTTGCCAAAATATCCATCACCTCTAATTGATTTTTTGCTCTTATTGTTATCCATAAATTTTCACGGCTGATATCTAAAGCATAATTTAAGATAATTTGCTTTTCGAGTAGTTGATTTACCTTAGCTCTTTGCTTTGGAATTAAAGAAGTAAATTTCGATGTAAAAACCTTTGGCAATTGGATGTGAACTTGAAAAACGTTTTCACTTTGAGTTGAGTCCATGATGTGAGTTAATAAAGACAAATGTAATTTAAAGTATCCTGTTTTTTATTCTAAATTTGTCGAAATTATATTTTTTTAAGATTTTTTATGGGACGTATTTTTCAAACCCGCAAAGCAACGATGTTTAAACGCTATGCTAAAATGGCAAAGCAATTTACAAAAATTGGTAAGGAAATAGTGATGGCCGTTAAAGCTGGTGGCCCACACCCTGATTTAAATCCACGCTTAAGGATATGTATCGCAAACGCGAAAGCTGTAAATATGCCAAAAGCAAATATTGATTCTGCCATTAAACGCGCTTCTGAAAGAGATACCAGCAGTTATGATGAAGTTATTTATGAAGGCTATGGTCCTTTCGGGGTGCCTGTATTGGTTGAATGTGCCACTGATAATCCCACTCGCACAATTGCCAATTTAAGGCTTTATTTTAGCAGATCAAACGGTTCAGTTGGCACCACTGGTTCAGTGAGTTTTATGTTTGATCGCAAAGGATTATTTAAAATAGATAGTACTGGCTTAAATAAAGATGATGTGGAACTGAATTTAATTGATTATGGTGCCGAAGAATTAACATGGGATGACGAAAACAATGAGTTAATAATTCAAGTTGCTTTTAATGATTTCGGATTAATGCAATCTGGCTTAGAAGAAAATAAATATGTGGTAAAAGAAACCATTAAAACATTTATTCCGAATACTACCAAGGAATTAACCGAAGAACAAGAACTTGAGTTTGAAAAAATGATTAATAAAATGGAAGATGATGACGACATCATGTCTGTTTATCATAATATCGCCTGAGAATTTTTTTTACATTCACGTTTGAGCTTTCTGTTTTCAATAGATTTTAACGATATAAAAAATATAAAAAACATTGAAAAAAAAATGGATCATACATAATCATCATTTTCCAGAAATTATTTCCGAATTAAAAACGAGTTTGCTAGTGAACGATGTCATAGCAAAATTACTCGCACTACGTGGCATTTCGAATTTTGAGAAAGCTAAAACATTTTTTCGCCCCAGTTTAAATGATTTACATGATCCTTTTTTGATGAAGGGAATGGAAACGGCAATTTCACGAATCAACAAAGCGGTTATAAATAATGAAAAAGTTTTAATTTTTGGCGATTATGATGTGGATGGAACAACGGCTGTAGCGTTAGTTTACAGCTTTTTCAAATCGTATTTAAAAGACTTAAGATATTACATTCCAGATCGAAACACCGAAGGATATGGCATTTCATTTAAAAGCATTGATTATGCAAAAGAAAATAATTTTTCATTAATCATTGCATTGGATTGTGGCATAAAAGCCAATGATAAAATTGACTATGCAACCAACAAAAATATTGATTTTATTATTTGTGATCACCACTTGCCAGGAGACGAAATTCCAAAAGCAATTGCTGTTTTGGATCCAAAACAAACAGATTGCCTTTACCTATATAAGGAATTATCAGGTTGTGGCATTGGTTTTAAATTGGCTCAAGCATATTCTATAAAAAACAAAATAGATCTTGAAACTGTATTTAGTTACCTAGATTTGGTTGCCACCAGTATTGCTGCAGATGTCGTTCCAATTACTGGAGAGAACAGAGTGTTAGCGCATTTTGGTTTAAAGCTATTAAATTCAAATCCTCGACCAGGCATTAAAGCGCTCTTAGCATTTGGAAAAACTGACAATAAAGAAATAGACATTAGTACGCTTGTATTTATTATTGCGCCAAGAATTAATGCAGCTGGCAGAATTGAACAAGGATCTAAAGCCGTTGAATTATTGATTTCTTGTAGCGAAGAAGCTTCTGCTTTTTCATCAAAAATTAATGATACAAATTTACACCGCAGAGATTTAGATATAAATATTACTGACGAAGCGATTGAAACGCTCGAATCGGATCCCATCACGCCATTCAAAAAATCAATTGTATTATACAATCCAACTTGGCATAAAGGTGTTGTAGGTATAGTGGCTTCTAGATTAGTGGAAAAATTTTATAAACCTACCATTGTTTTAACTTTATCTAATGGTTTAGTAACAGGTTCGGCGAGGAGCGTAAAAGATTTTGATGTTCATGCCACAATTGAACGTTGTAACCATTTGTTAGAACAATTTGGAGGTCATAAATATGCAGCTGGTTTAACCATGAAACCTGAAAACGTTAAATCGTTTATAGACGCTTTCGAAAATGAAGTATCAAGAACAATCAAAGAAGAGATGCTATTGCCCAGTATTGAAATTGATTTGGAGTTAAATTTAGATGACATCAATGAAAAACTTATTCGCATTTTAAAACAATTTGCGCCGCATGGACCACAAAATATGACGCCAATATTTTACAGCAAAAATGTGTTGGATACTGGATTTGCTAGAATAGTTGGGCAAAATCATTTAAAGTTAGAAGTATATCAGCCAAATACGATTTTCACAAAAATTGAGGCCATTGCATTTAATAAGGGCGATTTTTTAAATTTTCTTCAAAGAAAAATTCCAGTTGATATTGTATATAAAATAAAAGAAAACGAATTTAGAGGACAAACAAACATTCAGCTGTTAATAGAAGAAATTAGAATTTCGGAATAGCGCTTAAATTGAATTTATGAAGCAATAAATATGATGAATTTTCGTAACTATACAAGGTGAAAAAACCATTACTATATATTTTTATCACATCATTTACAAGTCTATTTGCTCAAATAGGAGGCACTAAAGTATTTCGGTTTTTAGATCTTCAAGTTCCTGCCCGTTCCTCGGCATTAGGCGGAGCCACAAATGCCATTTGGGATAATGACGTTAATCTGTCCTACAATAATCCAGCACTATTAAATAAATTAATGTCAAAACAATTGGCCTTCAATTATGTGAATTACGTGGCTGATTTAAATTACGGCAATTTTATGTATGCACACCAAATTAAAAATCATTTTACCCTTGGTGCTGGCATCCAATATTTCAATTATGGGAAAATTGATGGTAGAGATGAATTTGATAAAAAAACTGGAACTATAAAAGCATCAGACTATGCTTTAAATTTAAGTATTGCCAAACCTTTAAATGAAGATAGTAGCTTATCAATTGGCGCAACTTTAAAAACCATCTACTCTTATTATGATTCTTATTACTCTTTTGGTAATGCTGTAGATATTGGATTAACATATCACTCAAAGAAAAATCTTACCATCACAATCCTAGCAAAAAATTATGGAACGCAGTGGCGAACTTACACCGGAAATGGAGAGAAAGAAAAATTGCCATCAAACTTTCAAATTGGCATCAGTAAAAAAATCTCAAAAGCACCATTTAGATTAATCCTTCTTTACGATCAATTGTTTAAATGGGATTTAACTTATGCTGACCCAAACGCCATTAGCAAAGACATTGATCAATTTACAAAAAAACCCATCGTAAAGTCAAAGAGTCAAATTAGAAATGAAAAAATTAAAAATGGCTTTGATAAATTTATAAGGCATTTTGTTATTGGTACAGAAATTGTTTTTACAAAAAATTTTAATATTAGAATTGCTTATAATTTTAAAACAAGTAAAGAAATGTCTTTGCCAGATAAGAGATCACTGAATGGTTTGTCTGTTGGATTTGGTTTAAAAATAAATAAGTTCCATTTGAGCTATGGATATTTTAAACAAGCAGTTGCCGGAAATTCTCATACAATCGGTATAACAACCAACTTTAATTATTTTAATAAAAAATAATTGTTAACTATTCATCATATTTTAATTTTCTCTGTGATATGTGGTAATTTTGTCAAATGAAATGGCCACGTTTGCTAAAAACAAGCACACAAATGACTAAACTGGTTATCCGATATGACGATTAAGAAAAATAAAATCTACGTATGAAAAACTTAAACGTAAGGGTTTACGGCATTTTAATTCAAGATCAAAAAGTGTTGATATCCGATGAATACATCAAAGGTAATTTCATCACTAAATTCCCTGGTGGTGGTCTTGAATATGGAGAAGGCACAAAAGATTGTTTAATACGAGAATTTAAAGAAGAATTAAATTTAGATATAGAAATTATTTCGCATTATTTTACAACCGATTTTTTTGTAAACTCTGCATTTAGTAAGCAAAGCCAATTAATCAGCATCTATTATTTGGTAAAACCATTGGGTAATTTGAATTTCAAAATTTCGGAGAAAAAATTTGATTTTAAAGAGAATAAAGAAGGAGAACAATCCGTTCGCTGGCTTCCCTTAAACAATATATCAGAAAATGATTTCACCTTTATCATTGATAAACATGTTGCCGAAATGCTTGAAAAATAAAGCCTTTCAAAAAGACATACTAATTTAGCTTACAACAAATTATCGAGCGATTTATTTTTTACAAAAAAGGACGAGTTGGAGAATCATTTTTAGTTTTGCTTCACCTTACTCAATTGTTAAATTTCAAAGAATTAAATGGCTTTTCGAAAGATGAATTATCTTCGCGGAAACAAATAATATGATAACATCTGAACTGGATGAATCGGAATCGAGCTCTGCTCAAGAGCAATTCACCATGAATTTAATCAATGTGGATTAATGAAGATAGCTTATCTAACTTATAAAAATTTTATATCTTTAGCGAAAGGTGTTTTAAACATGACTAATACCGTTCAAATAAGAAACGGCATTATTGAAAAAAATAATGACAGGTAGCAATAAAGATTTTTTGCCTTCACTTTTTCAAATAGTTAACAATAGTTCAATAGAAAATAAAACTGTAAAATTGACTGAGGAAAAGATTGCAATGCTAAATGAAAATGATATTTTAACAGCTCATACAAAGCTTGATAATGCTGATTTAAAATGATTAAAAGAATTATTTAAAATAATAAAATCTACAAATGAATATTTATAATAAATACAAGGCCGTAATAGGATTAGAATGCCACATTCAATTATCTACTAAATCAAAAATGTACAGCAATGATGTTGCGGAATATGGCGCTTTACCAAATTCAAATGTAAGTGTGATTACTTTAGGTCATCCAGGAACTTTACCAAAGGTAAATAGAAGAGCGGTCGAATATGCTGTAAAACTCGGTTTAGCAATGAATTGTCATATTCGAGAAGAGAATCAATTTGCCAGAAAAAATTATTTTTATGCTGATTTACCAAAAGGCTATCAAATAACACAAGATAAAACGCCAATATGTAGTGGCGGCTGGTTAAATATTAAGTTGAAAGATGGTAGCACTAAAAAAATAAATTTAACGCGTATCCATTTGGAAGAAGATGCAGGTAAAAGTTTGCATGATGCAGATCCTTTTGAAACTTTAGTGGATTTAAATAGAGCTGGAACCCCTTTGTTAGAAATTGTTACAGAGCCTGATTTTACAGGTGGAGAAGACGCATATATTTATTTGAATGAAGTTCGAAAATTGGTTCGATACCTAGATATTTGTGATGGAAATATGGAAGAAGGTTCTTTGCGTTGTGATGCAAATATTTCGGTAATGCTTACAGATGCTAAAGAATATGGAAAAAAAGTTGAAGTAAAAAACATGAACTCTTTTAGAAATGTTCAACGCGCAATTGATTTTGAAATTAAACGACAAATAGAATTATTAGAAACCGGCCATCAAATAGCAGGAGAAACGCGCAGTTTCGACGCCATTAACGGCTCAACTTTTTCACTTAGAAGCAAAGAAAATGCCAACGATTACCGATATTTTCCTGAACCCGATTTACAACCCATCATCATTAATCAAAATTATATAAATGAGATTAAAGAAAATATGCCTGAATTACCAAGCCATTTGTTTGTGAGGTACACCAATGAATATGGTTTATCAGAATATGATGCCAACAATCTAATTGAAATTAAAGCAATTGCTTTATATTTTAACGAATTGGTTTCTTTTACCAAAAATCATAAGGCGGCCGCTAATTGGATAATGGGAAGTATTAAATCATACCTAAATGAAAATGCAGTAACCATTGATAAATTTAACGTATTACCAAAATCCATTGCCGAAATTATTTCATTAATTGATGACGGAAAAATAAGTTACGCCATTGCTAATCAAAAATTATTTCCCGAGTTAGTTCTCCATCCGAATGAAACACCTTTAAGCATCGCAAAACGTTTAGACATCTTACAAAGCAATGATAATAGTGCATTACAAGAATTAGTAAATCAAGCATTGGCAAAATATCCAGAAAAAATTATTGAATACAAAAAAGGGAAAGTAAGTTTATTAGGATTATTTGTTGGGGAAGTGATGAAGTTAGGCAAAGGCAAAGCTGATCCAAAAATGGCTAATCAACTCGTAAAAGAATCATTGGAAAAATAATTTTTTAAAATGTTTTTAGAAAACATCAGCAATTATTGTTTGCAAAAAAACCGCTAATTTTGAATTTAAAGAAGGCAAAATTGTAAAACATACCGACCTTTTAATTTGTGGAAATGGTCGCGATAAGCAATAGACTGGAAAGGATATTTATTGGGGTGGACACCTTTCTTTAAAATTAAACTACATCAAACCACAAATAATATTTAAAAAAAATATACTACAAAAAAACAGTTAACCGGTTCTACGATCTTTATTCAAATCTATAAAAATGAATTTTTAGAACCCACCTAATAAAAATGCGGATAATATGATGGTTGCAAAATTAAATCGTGGTTACAAAGTGTTACTCGTCCTGGACCCCCAACAGGATTTGCAACTGGCGGAACAGCGGCTCGGGGAGGCGCTCACCTCGCCCCTAGTGAACCTCGACGCCCAAGGCTCCCTAGGCGGCGACGGGACCTCTGAGGCCATGGGATGGAGAGCATCTGGCGGTTCAACCCGTTCCGTGCGCCTGAACTCGGATCGCGAATTCGGTGCCGCCTGGGTCCGGATAACAACGGAACGTCCGGCCGACCTCGTCGCCCTTCGTAAGTTGGTCTCGCAGGTGCTCCCCGTCTGCCCGTTGGAGGTGTTGCGAGAACGGGGACGAACGCCCGAAGTATGGCCGGGATCACTCGTCCTGTTGATGGTCGCAACTGGGCGGCCTGTCAACGCAGACGACCTCGATATACTGAAAGTGGCGCTTCGTGTTCCGGATGTTCGAGTAAAAGTCGCCGCAGCCACCGCCGCTTCGTTGGCGAAAACCCCAGAGCTTTTAGGGGCCCTTTCGGAGGCAGCGTCTAACGAGACAGACGCGGACGCCGTCCGGGCGTTGGAGTATGCGATTGCTAGTTGTGGGGGTGGATGAGCGTTTACTGGAACTTTTGCAGTATTTCGCTAGAAGCCATCAAGACCCTCTTGCTGGAGGTTGCAAACGACCTAAACAAAGTAAATATTACAGCCGCCCTAGAAACGGCACAAATAATCATATAGATTTTGAAACCTTTCAAAACACAAATGGATGACCAAAAAATCGGTTTACGGGTTCTGCGATTTTTTGTAATCTCTAAAAAAAATGAGGCGTTACCGGTTTTTTTTATTGCGGTATTAATTTTTCACTTTTACCGATACATTCTATTTCCTTTTATCAAAAGCAAGCAGTAAAGAAAAAGACTTGACACCTAATGAATTTTGATCGTAAAACTTATTAATTTGATAGTCAACTTGTTACATTCAAAAAATAAAACTAAGTTATTTTTGTTACCAAATTGTGTTCTATTTTATAAGCAGGTTATTAATGAGTCTCGAGAAGAAAACATATGGTATCATCGCTAACTTAAAGGATGAAGTTATTATACGGCTTTATTCGAATTATGCGAAAAAATTATTACGTTATTCGTGCAATAAATTTTCTATTGGTGAAGATGAGGCATGGGCCATTATATATAAAACTATTTATAAGGTGGCCGAGGTAGAGCCAAAATATAATTTTGAAAATGAAAATAAACGACAGGCATTTATATTTAAAACCCACCTTAATTACTTAAGGAATTTTTTTAGAGATGATCGGTCGTTTGAAAATAAAAATCATGAAGTGGAGTTACAAGAGTATTTTACTGATAAAGAAACAGATCAAACGCTACCTAAAAATATACCACTTGAATTATTAAAATTAGAGTTGGATCAATTGCAAGATTGGCAGCGAATTCTGCTCTTGATGAGAGGGCAAGATGTACCATATGTTGAAATTTCAAAATACATTAACAAACCCGAAAATCAACTTAAAGTTTATTATGCACGACTAAAAAAACAATTGGAGGAAAATATAAACGCCAAATTACAAACCTTAAATTCAACAGAAAATGTTACGTAAAAACAATCATAATATTTCAGAAAAAGAGCTCGATAACCTGCTAAACCAAGCTTTTTTAAATTTAAATTTTAATGACCCTAAAAACCAAAAACTTATGGAATTAACTGCTCAACACTTATTATCGGATGAAAATATTCTTCCTAATAAAACTAAAAACCAATTAAATATTAAATCAATAATTTTAATTATTGCGAGTATTATAACTATTGCCTTCGCTTTGTTTTTTATAAATAAACAAAGCATTCAATCACCAATTGAAAAATCAAATAAAGTGCAAGCGCATACAAAAACTTCAGATTCTGTTTTAACTACTTTACCACAAACAATTATAGCAAGCAAAGATATTAGCATCATACAAAAAAATAAAAACGGTTATAGTAAAATAAATAATACTTCTAATTCTGATGTACTCCCTGAAACATTAAGTTTAATAACATCAACAGACCAAATGCACAATAAGGATAACAATGAACAGTTAGCGCATTACAAACAGGAAAATTCTGATACAGCTTACATTTTCCCAAAACTAACCGAAAAGGAAATAAAAGCAACTAAAAAACAAAAAAAGAAGATGGCGAACTGGTTATTAAACCAAATGAGTAAGCGTTCTTACCTTAATAACGCTACCTTTTGGGATATACCTAATAAATTTTATGCAAATACAACTAAAATAAAGGACACATTGGCAAATTTTTACATGCAAAATACAGAGGTTAGTAATTTGGAATATAGAACATTTCTATTTGATTTGTTGATTAATGGTGAGAAAGAAACTTTTTTAAAAGTATCCATGTAATAAAATTAGCCATTGAGAAAGAACATTGAGTAGTCTTTAAAAAAGCTACATAATTTTATGCTCAAAAACAATGGCTATGACAAATATAAAAGAAAAAAACAAAAAAAGAGAAACGATAAGTTTTAAAGG